>JBDSKY010000321.1:0-2670 GCA_039916675.1 Bdellovibrionia bacterium | reverse complement strand
TACAGACATTGATTTCCTAGGATCTTCAGCCCCTTTTATCTTTGCAACGATGACCAAATGATCAGCGTAGTTTGCATTGGTAATGAAACACTTACTTCCGTTTAAAACATATCCACCTATCACACGTGTCGCGCTAGTTTTGATCGAAAGGACATCACTCCCAGAGTCAGCTTCGGTAAAACAAAGGCTCGCAAACGAAAACTGACTAGCAAGCTTCGTCAAAACATCCTTTTTAAGGGCATCACTCCCAAATTGAAGAATTGTCACAACTGCTGCCATATTCGCGGCATAGGACGTAGCCATCCCAGGCGAACCAAATGCAATCGCTTTCAATACATGACAAAGATCAACAGTCGAGACTCCTGTACCTCCAAATTCTGAAGGTAAAAACGCCGTCCACCAACCGAGATCAAATAATTCCTTATAGAGATTTAAAGGGATTGTAAGAGAATTATCCCTCTCCGCCGCTCCCGGAATCACGCGACTTCTAATGAATTCTTGTAGGGGACCCAAATTAAAGAGAGGTTGACTCATACTAGGCCGCCACTTTCTTAGCACCCATTCGGGTCGAAGCAGTAGGATCTGAAATTTCGAGACGATTTTTCCATAGGCTTTGGAAGCGCCGGGCACTAGAAATAGCTTGATCCGAGAACTGCTTTAAATGCATTAATACCGTATATTCGTTGGGAATTACTGGAGTGATAAAAGGAGAGAGCAGGTTTCCTCCGTGCTGAATCCTCTCATAACCTAACCCTTCAAAATATTGGTCGGTTTTAAACTTGGGCACTCCGATTCCAATAATTTCAGGAATGTTATAATTTTGGTGATAGAGAACATTGATTGCCGCCATAATCTCCTTCAGATATTCTGACTTAGCTTTATCTTTTCGAATTTCTGGCTCCATCGCCCAAGAACCATCGTAAGCAATTTCATGCTTTTGCTTAGCTGCTACTTCCAAGATCTTTTTTACCTCTTCTAAATGCTCTATCGCGCCTACGGCTTGAAGAAATGCCAACGGGGGAAACGTAAGCTGATGTTGTTTGCAGCGACTCAAAGTAATGGACTTATAACCCATGACAGGAACCCAATGACCATCAAGCTTCTCGCAAATTAAATGATGAGTCCCAACAAAGTCATTGGTGTCCACAGGTAAAGTACCGTAAGGGTAAGACATAAGGTAGCCCTTGAGCTTTAGTCCCACTACTTTTACAAATAGCTCCCTAGTCTCTTGAGAGTCCCACGTATCATATGGACAATCTAAAATAACAAGCTGATACGGACGAAGTTCTTTTAAAGAATTCATATCTTTTTACCCATCGGCTTGACTCCATGAACAATAAATTTGTTATAAAAGAGGGAAGATCCAGGCTGTAGCATTTCGTGGCAATAAAGATCTTTAAACTCAATGGCAAGCTTGCGTGAACCTAATGCCTTTTTAAGTGCTGGTAACGCAAAGACCAGGCGCTGTTGCATGAGCCTATATTCATTTTGAAGATTCAAACCCTGAAAAGAAATGGCTTCCACCGTCCATTGAACGTCTTGGAACTGAGCTGCACACAGGAGGCCAGGCATCTTTCTGCCAATAAAGAGATCTAACCCTAGATTGGCCTTAAACTTTGAGATTAACCGGCCGAGTCTTTTATTTTGATGATAGAGATTGAAAATAATTCCATCAAAATCAATTAAATAAACAGTCCCCCCAGGCTTAAGTACCCTAAAAAATTCACTTGTCACTTTTGAATGATTCGCAAGATGTTCGTAAACATAGCGGCATATAACCAGGTCATAGGACTCATCCGGAACAGATAGTTGCTCTAGAGCAGAAGTGAAGAAATGAATTTTATGGTGACTGGGCAATTGACATCGGGTTTTTGCTTGTCTGATTCTATGTTCTGAAAAATCGCAGGCTTCAATGGACGTCCCCATAAAATGTTCGCTTAAATATCGAGAAAGTACTCCACTTCCGCATCCCGCATCGAGCATTCGAAACGGAGTTTCTTGAGACGGGGAAACCCTTAAAAACTTGAGTTCCTCCTGCATAGAATAAGCAGACATCAAACTCTGTTCTTCGAGGCGTGCGGCCTCATCGACTTTTTCCAGTATGTAGCCCATAATGCTCCCCAAAATTCCAAATATTGATCAACTACATATGTTTATCGGAAAGCCGCTTGCTATTCTGTAATATTTAAACTACAAGTATCTATTTAAAGGAGCTGCAGGCATGAAGTTATCGATCAAAAGCACGGACCAAGATATCTCAATTCATAATCAATACTTATTCATACATGGTGGTCCCGGCTTGAATAGCTTCGCCGAAAAAACCATTCTTGGCTCCCTTTTTTCAGATCGCAATGTTTCAATAACATTCTGGAATGAGCCTTCCAAATTTCGACCAACAGTCCTTCTTGATTCAACCGATAGCGAGAAAACACCCAAAGCAGCTTTTTCTCGTCTATTAGAATCAGCTGAAAAAACGCTAGTTGAATTAGCGCAATCTGGACCCGTGAAACTAATCGGACATAGTTTCGGATGCAATACAGCAACGATATTGGCAGCACGAAACCCAAATCTAGTAGCCGAACTCAATCTTATAGCACCTGCCTTTGATCAGCTCGAAGCTCATCGAAACATTATGCGAATTGCTATTGAAGACTTTAAACTCTCCTCTCC
>JBDSKY010000320.1:0-4184 GCA_039916675.1 Bdellovibrionia bacterium | reverse complement strand
TCAATGGGCACTCGTCAAACAAACGGAACGAACACAGAACCTAAAAATCAAGGAGCCAATCGTCTATGATGGCCTTGAGGCTTTTGCAGACAGCCAGTATGATCCCAATCATATTCAACAGTCGATTGGAAAAGACTCGTTATTCATTTATGATTTTAATTTTGCTCCCCTGAATCGCAAGGGAATGATGTCACCTCGTCAAAAAATCCACCGCCGTATCATAGAGAAAAAAGTCGGTAGATATCCGCCGAAAGCCATTCGAACAAGCACACGGGAGATCTTTGCCCGACTTTATGAAAGAAGGGCTGATCCTACTCAACCTTTAATCATTTTCTCGGACGAACATTTTCAATACCGCAGAGCCATTGAGCTCGACTTGAAAGATAGAAACATTCAGCAAATTACAACTTCGTCCAAGCAGTCACGAAACTATAAAAACCACCTTTTCAGCGTCAATCACGCAGACCTTCTCATTCGCCAACACATTGGGGCCTTTAGTCGAGAAACCATCTGCTTTTCAAAAACGCATGCTCGAATGGTCGGAAAATACACTCTCTTTATGGTCTGGAAAAATTTTTTTAGGCCTCAATTCGTAAAGCCTCATAAAAGAAAACCGCAATGCAATGTAAACACCCCGGCTATGGAATTAGGCCTCACTCAAAAGCCCCTGGAGTTTTATGAATTTTTTGACGTCAAACGTAGTCCTAAACAGATCCCGCTTAATCGGGAATGGAATTTATTTTACGAAGAGAAGGTTCCTTATGCTCGGTCTTTAGCCTCCTGACGTTTATTTTATCCTTTTTTGGGGGCGCACAATTAATGTGTGGTGTGTTCGATCACCGCTTTAAGCAGAGCAATCTTTTTAATTGGTTTGGCAAGATGGGCATTACAACCAGCCTCAAGACTTCGACAAACTTCCTCTTTCAGGACATTAGCAGTAAGAGCAAGAATAGCCACCGGCTCCTTTGAATGCTCTAGTTCCCAAGCCCGTATCAGGAGTGTAGCGGTCAAACCATCCATCACCGGCATTTGCAGATCCATAAATATGAGATCATACCTATTTCCTGCCTGAATTTTATCTACAGCAACTTTTCCGTTTTCTGCAATTTCGATATTAAACGGACTCTTCTTAAAATAAGACAAAATGAGCTCTCGATTATCTTCATTGTCGTCCACGAGAAGTATATCCAGGTGCTTACTGCTTTCCAAGACCTCCTCGAAAGAGGAATTAACGGGAGTCGCCCTCTTTTTATTAACGTCCTTTTTCCCTAATTCCCGGGATATTGTTTCATAGAGAACAGACCGGATAATGGGCTTGACCAAATAAGAATTGACCCCCAATCGTTTTGATTGCCTAATCCCTTCACTATGATCTTCCGAGGTAATCATGATAATTACTGGCTTACTATTTGGAAATTCGGCAGTGAACCTCTCCACTAATTCAAAGCCACTCATATTTGGCATTCTGGAATCTAAAAGGATCAATTGAAAGGGACTGTCTAAATCATGGGCCTGTTTGAAGGCTCTCAACGCCATCGCGCCGTTCTCTGCACTCACTGCTAAGGCAGACCAAGAATTTAAAGTTTTCAGTAGAATAAGCCGGTTTGTGGCGTTGTTATCGACCACAAGGACCTTGATTCCCGCTAAATTAGGCCTGGTCTCATGGATATACTGAATTTCAGCAGGAGGTCTACTAAAAGGGACAATAAAGCTGAATTTAGTTCCAATCTCCTTTTTGCTCTCTACCCAAATTGATCCGCCCATTTGCTCTATCAATTGCTTTGAAATACTTAACCCTAAGCCGGTCCCCCCATAATTTCTCGTCACAGATGAGTCGGCTTGAGTGAATGCTTTAAAAATCCGGCCAAGTTCACCTTCCGACATGCCAATTCCCGTATCAGTTATCGAAAAAACCAAATGGTTCTTCCGCTCGGAGGAGTTTTCAATTTTTAGAACTACCTCTCCCTTAGATGTAAATTTTATGGAATTTCCAATTAGATTAATTAAGATTTGCCTGAGACGATTGGGATCACCATTTAAAAAAGCGGGCACCTGGGACGAAATATCAAAAATGAGTTCAAGTCCTTTTTCGTTGGACCGGATTGCCATGATCTCCGAAATCCTTGTAATCACCTCATCCAAATTAAAATCGATTTGCTCTAGCTCCAGCAAGCCCAACTCGATTTTGGAAACATCCAAAATATCGTTAATCAGAGTTAACAAATTATTTCCAGCGCGATGAAAGATATCGACGAATTTTCTTTGATCGGCGGTCAAAGAAGTTTCAGAGAGCAACTCTGCCATTCCCATGATCGAATTCATAGGCGTCCTAATCTCGTGGCTCATATTGGCCAAAAATGAAGACTTAGCCTTTGATGCAACCGAAGCGGCTTCATTCGAAATCCTTAATTTCTGCTCCAGATCTTTTCTTTCGGTGATGTCAAATCGGACAGAAATATACTGGTCGGGCATCCCCCCTTTCTCAGAGAAAGGTACGATAGTGCTATCCTCCCAATAAAGACTCCCGTCTTTTTTGCGATTACAGATCTCCCCTTTCCAGACTTGCCCAGAGGAGACCGTGTTCCAAAGATCTTCAAAATATTCTTTGGAATGATGACCCGAATTCAAGATTCGATACTCTTGTCCTATGATTTCTTCCTCAGAATAACCAGAAATTGCACAAAATTTATCATTCGCGTAGGCGATTACTCCCTTGCTATCACTCACTGTCACAAGAGCCGAACGATTGAGGCCATAAACAAAGGTTTGCAACCTCTTGTTTTCCAGGGCAAGGGGACGATGATTATTTTTTGATTTATTTGTAAATTTATTTTTTAACTTGTCTTTTAAAGCATCAAACGCGTTTCTAGGTTTCTTTTTCATAAGAAATTACTCATTCGGTGAAATCTATAAAAGCGACCCATTCACCAAATTTTGGAGCCAAAAAGACCAGGCTCCACGTCCTCCCGCCTCCACTAAAAAATTGAACTGAAGTAGTTTTTGTTTTTGCCGTAGACCTGCGACGCAAAGCTTTCAGTCGAATATCCTTACCACCTGCGGATAATAGGATTTCTCCAGCTTCAGCATTGAGACTTACCCAGTAATCATTTGCCGGTATTATAACATTCCCACACTGTGCGGCCTTAGCTATTTTTAATCTCATTATCCACTTTTAAGTTTAACCGCAACTATATATAAAATCCATCAAGAAAGGTATTCCAATGCAAACTTAGGCTCGCAAGGAACCCTCATAAAATACGATGGTAATTTGGCGGTAAAGTACCGAAACGGGCTAGGATAATTTTATTGGATTAATACTACCTTCCAGGAGATTTTGAGCCCTTAACTTGCTATTTTTGATGCCGTAATTGAAATATATAATAAATCCAATCAGCAACCACACCAACAATCGAATCCAGGTATCTCTAGGTAGTCCCGTCATTACCCAAAAGCAGGATAACGCCCCCGCAGGTGCAACAATCCAGTAATAAGGGGTCTTGAAGGGACGGTGAATTTCAGGATGCTTGAACCTCAATATCGGAATTCCTACACAAACGAGGACAAAAGCTAGAAGAGTTCCAATTGAGACCAATTCCCCTACCAGGCTCATAGGCATCACACCTGAACAAAAGGAAACAAAAATTCCCGTGACAATTGCCGCATAATGAGGAGAAGAATGCCTATTTAAACGATCAAACCAGGGTAGGAGACCATCTTTCGCCATTGCATAGAAAATTCTGGTTTGCCCCAACATCATCACAAGAATGACTGAAGTCAATCCTGCCAATGCCCCCAACTTGACGACAAATCCTATTCCCTTTTGAGCTCCAATAGACCATCCCCTAAGGGCCACAATTCGGTCGACTCCGACGGCCACGGGATCCGGTACTCCTAACTGTTGATAAGGAACAACGCCCGTTATAACGAGTGCCATCAATATGTAGAGAACGGTACAGATTACCAGAGAACCCAAAATTCCAATCGGTAGATCACGGGACGGGTTACGGCACTCCTGCGCCGTCGTGGATACAGCATCAAAACCGATGTAGGAAAAGAAGACCACTCCAGCCCCAGTTAATACTCCTGGCCAACCGAAACTCAAGAAAGCATGCCCATTTCGCAAAGCTAAGCTTTCCGGGGGGACCAAACGCCCCATTCCTTCCACTGCCGGATTCCCTATCCAG
>JBDSKY010000319.1:0-5855 GCA_039916675.1 Bdellovibrionia bacterium | reverse complement strand
GCAACAAAAGCGAGGATTGCCCAAAAATTTCAGTGGGGCACCACAATGAACACAAGGTCTTCGAACGGAGGAATTCGGAACAACGTTGAACGAGGAGATTAAATCCATTTAAACCCTCCGTATGCATAGAACGTGCCCCAATATAATCTGTGTAATTCTGCTGAAAAGCAGAACACCTTAAGAAAGATTGGGACGAATTGGCCCGTGCAACCCCGTTTGCGTCTCGACATAGGTTGAAGGTTCTAAAGTTATTTTTTCCAAGTATCGCGGAATGGAGACGTTCCAAGATAATTTATCTTTGATTTTGACCCGAAGTGTATCTGAAGCTTGTGGCTCACCATGAACAATAAATGTTGTTTTAGGCGCGCAGGTAATTTTTCCCAGCCAATTTAATATTTCGAACTGATCTGCATGGGCAGATAATCCTGTGATCTCTTCAACCCGAGCTTTAATTGGAACATATTGGCCATGAATCTTTAATTCGCTGGCACCCTCACTTAAGAGTCTGCCGCGAGTTCCTGTCGCCTGATACCCGACCAAGAGCACCGTATTACGATCATCTGGCAGCCGAGTCGCCAAATGCTGAAGAATTCTGCCGCCTGAAACCATGCCACTTCCAGCAATTATAATTGAACTCGGTTTACGTTTTAGAAGCTCACTGGATAGGGCACGACTCTTTACTAAAGTGGCCACTCGACTTAATTCACCTAGCTCCTCAGAACTGAGTTTATGCCAGAGGGGGTGGTCCACAAAAATTTCAGTTGCATTGATTCCCATGGGGGTATCCAAATAAATAGGAACGTCGGGAATTTTTCCTTCTTTTTTAAGGATTGAAAAAAGGTAAAGTAAATCCTGGGTTCTCCCTACTGCAAAGCTCGGGATTAAAAGGTGCCCCTTTCTTGAAACAGTATCACGCGTGATCTGAGCTAACTGTTCCAAAGGAGAGGCTTGGTCGTGAAGTCTATCACCATAAGTCGATTCGATAAGAAGGTAATCTGCCTGTTCAATTACTGCGGGAGAGGGGTAAAGGAGGGGATTCATCCTACCCAAATCACCAGAAAATACGATTTTAATTCCATCGAACTCTAACTCGATTAGAGCCGAACCCAAAATGTGCCCACTCGGTTTAAACCGAAATCTGGAAGTAGGAAATAGCGGAGTCCATTCATCACTCTTTACTGGGACGAATAGTTTCATAGCCACATTAACGTCCTGAGTGTCATAGAGTGGTTTGGCGGGGGAGTGTTTTGTATATCCTTGCTGATTAGCTTCTTTGGCGTCTTCTTCTTGAATTTTTGCTGAGTCCAATAAAATGATCTTACTCAAATCTCGGGTGGGTGATGTACTAAATATCTTTCCTTGAAAGCCCTGTTTAACTAGAAGAGGTAAATAACCACAGTGATCTAAATGAGCATGAGTTAAAATGACAGCATCGATTTCTGCAGCATGAATTGGGAGAGGGGCCCAATTCTGCAATCGAAGTTCTTTGATTCCCTGAAAAAGTCCGCAATCGATTAAAACTTTGTGGCTTCCATTTTCCACTAGATACTTTGAGCCTGTTACTGTGCCTGCTCCGCCTAAGAACTGAATTGTTACGGACATAAAATATACCTCGGTCTGAATCTAATGATTGTTCATCACAAACGAGACCGAGTAAAGTCTATTCAGTTCTCATTACCCAAACTGGACAGGGAGCTTCGCGAACCACTTGTCTCGTAATGCTCCCAATTACTGCCGCTTCAGCCGCACCACTCTCCGCAGCCAATGCAATTAAACCGATATTTTTTATTTCCGCTTCTTTGAGGATGGCTTGTGAAGCACTGCCCTCACCCATGCTGAGCGAATAGTTAGCAATAATTCCTTTTTCCAAGGCCCGAGCAATCCATTTTTCGGCTAATTTTTGCTTCTCTGATTCTACAGGACCCATAAAATCCGGTGGGGTCACCCAGCCTCCTCCCATGAGCGAGACCCCTGACTGAAGTAAGGGAGAAAGAGAGAGGCTAAGAGAATGAAAAACTGTTATTTTTGCCTTCAAATCTACAGCGATTTTCAAAACGTTTTCGAAAATAAGATTGGCCTTATCACTTAAGTCGGTTGCAAACAGAATTTGATTGATTTGGGTATGGACCGCGCGAGGTCCGACAACTACGACTGGCGTTTTTGCATATAAAAGAAGTGTCTCAGCAAAGCTTCCCAAAAATAGACGTGTTAGTCCCTGACGAGCGTGAGTGCTGATAATAATCCAATCTGCATTTGAATCTTCGGCGTAATTGGCCAGAGCTTGCACAGTCTGTTCTCTGTTGGGTCGGGAATGGGTAATTACGATAGGAGGAAGTAGACCATCGATCGAAATTTCATCTACAACTCCTTTTAATACCTTTTCTGCCGAGGGTCGATAGTGTTGAAGCCACAATTTGGTTTCTTCAGTATTAGACTCAGAATCCGTAGGAGTTAGCACGTAAACGGGTTCGATAGAGATCGGTCTTTGACTAGCAAGATGTTTAAGAGCCAAAATTAAATTTAATCTCGACACCTTATCATCCTCAAATGCATCAATTGCCCAAATGATTTTCTTTTTTGATGATAAATCTGAGTCCATTTTCCTTACTCCTTTATTAAATCGACGGTGCCCCTTTAAATAGCATTTAGCATGCCATTGCCGTAGCTAGTGATTATTTCGGAAGAAACTCGTAAATGAGCATTTTGCGTGCGAGACGTTCCTGGAGTCTGCGAGACATTTTGTCCCGAAATTCTTTATTTAAATCATCAGGCAGTTTCGTAGGAAATCTGATCTACTTAATTAATGATAAATTATTTTTTGACTGGCTTTCAATTCACGAAAGGTCGCTACTGGTTTTTACTTTACGGAATACTAACTTTGTCGACTGTCCTTGATTCGACATCGAGGGCGGGGGCGGAGACACCTTCGCCTGTTTCTGAAAGTAAAACTGGCAGTAAAAAAGATGTTACGAGTATTAAGAACGATGCGCAATGGCGAAAAAAGATGCAAGGACTGTATAAAACCATGATCGAAATTACGACCGACACCAGCAGTGATCGACGGTTTAACGCGCCGGAAAATAAAAATAGGATCGAAAAGAATGCTAAAATATTAGCGGATCAAGCTCATGACTTGTCTAAAAACGGAGCCTCCTCCGATCCTGATCCCAGTATTAAAATTATTTCAGGTTTATTTCAAAATGAAACCAAACGAGCATACTCAGCCCTCAAATCGGGAAACCGTGCGTATGCAAAGGGCATTTTAAGCCAGGTTTCCGGGTTTTGTATCGCTTGTCATACGAGGAATAATTCAGGTCCCAGCTTTTCCTCTCTCCCCTTAGAGCCGATGGCAAACGATCTTTTTCCGATTGAACAGGGTCGTTTCTATGCAGCAACACGGCAGTACGAGCGGGCACTCGATTTATTCCAAAAAGTTGTAAGCAGCCCGACGGCTGTTATAGAGCGACCGTTAGAATGGGAGCAGGCGGTCCGCTATGGTCTTGCCATTTCCGTTCGTGTTAAAAAAGATCCTGATCAAGCTCGTGCTTTGGTTGAAAGAGTCATTGGCTCAAAGAAAGCCCCCTTTTTCCTTAAACAGGACGCTGCAAAATGGAGAGAATCCATTATCAAATGGAAAGAGGAGCTTCCTCGTAAAGCCTTAACGGACGAAGGACTTTATAGTGAAGCGAGGCAACTCATTGCCGAGGCTAGTCAGATTCAAAAATATCCTAAGGATCATGCCGCAGATATTCTTTATTTGCGAGCCACCGCAGTAATTCATGAACTTCTCCAAAAATCACCTGATGGACGAAACGCTCAGGATGCATTGCTGATGGCAGGTATGTCTTATGATGTTTTACGGCCTTTTAATTTGGATGATATCCATGATATTTATTATCAAGCTTGTATTAAAAAATCTCCGCATACATCGACCTCAGAAATTTGTTATCGGAGATATGAACAAAGTACGTATGAAGGCTTTACAGGGAGTGGAGGAGCCTTTCTTCCTGAAGATGTGAAGCAGCACCTTCAACAATTAGAAAATCTAGCTCATCCTGAAAGCTCTACGAATGGAGTTACGGCACCCAATTAGGAACCATGAGGCAATTCAAGCGGAATTCAAACCGGCGATGTAGTCATGATTCGAAAAGCGCAACTGATTTGAAGGTAGGTAGTATCTATTTAGCTCTCATCACCCATACTGGACAGGAGGCTTCGCGAACCACCTGTCTGGTGATGCTCCCAATTATTGCCGCTTCAGCCGCACCACTCTCCGCAGCCAATGCAATTAAACCGACACTTTTTAGTTCCGCATCTTTGAGAATGGCTTGTGAAGCACTGCCCTCTCCCATGCTGAGCGAATAGTTAGCTATAATTCCTTTTTCTAAAGCTAGAGCAATCCATTTTTCGGCCAATTTTTGTTTCTCTGTTTCTGCAGGCCCCATAAAATCTGGTGGAGTCACCCAGCCTCCTCCCATGAGCGAGACTCCAGATTGAAGTAAGGGAGAAAGAGATAGGTTAAGAGAATGAAAGATCGTTATTTTTGCTTTCAAATCAATAGCGATTTTCAAAACATTTTCGAAAATAAGATGGGCCTTATCGCTTAAGTCAGTTGCAAACAGAATGTGATTGATTTGGGTACGGACTGCGTTAGGTCCGACAACCAAGACTGGCGTTTTTGCATATAAAAGAAGTGTCTCAGCAAAGCTTCCCAGAAATAGACGTGTTAGTCCCTGACGAGCATGAGTGCCAATGATAATACAATCCGCATTTGAATCTTCGGCATAATTGATCAGCGCTTTCACAGTCTGTTCTCTGTTGGGTCGGGAATGGGTAATTACGACGGGAGGAAGTAAGCCTTCGATCGAAATTTCATCTATGACTCCTTTTAATACCTTTTCCGCCGAGGGCCTATAGTGTTGAATCCACAATTCGGTTTCTTCAGTATTAGACTCGGAATCCGTAGGGGTTAGCACGTAAACGGGCTCGATAGAAACCGGTCTTTGACTAGACAGATGTTTAAGAGTCGAGATTAAATTTAATCTTGATACCTTATCGTCCTCAAATACATCGATTGCCCAAATGATTTTCTTTTTTGATGATAAATTTGAGACCATTATACTCACTCCCTTGTTAAATAGACGGTGCTCTTTAAATAGCATTTGGCATGCCACCGTAGCTATTGATTACTTGTTCAAAATCTAAAAAATAGTGATATTCTAGATTCATGTATTTTCTATTGCTCCTGATATTAGCCCCGGACTGTTTGGCAGAGGGAACTTCCTGGCCATACAAGGTTTATTATGAAGAACTTTTCTCAAAATATGAATGTTCTCATATCATAAAGGACTCAAGAACAACCAAGGCAATCGAGACTCTAACCACCTCAATCAGATTGAACCGTTCGGAATTCGAAAAAGGCGTGAAAAAGAGTTCGAGATATCTGCTGGATTACCTAGAAAGTGGAAAATCCAAACTACATCCTTATTACAGCAAATTCAAAAACGGTCGTCCATACCTTGAAGGGGCAATGATGACAGATCAGCCAATTTTCCATGATTGGCTTTTCAAAGTACCTCTCGCCGGGACTTCTAGATACAGTCGGATTCCAGACCTGCTAAGGGTCCCTATGTCATTTATTATGAGGGAAGCGATTCAAAGGCTTCAACTACGGGAACTCCACATTCCCAAAAAATGTCTAATCCAACTTTTTGATCGCTCGTTAATTGATAGTTGGTATTCGGCCGAAAAAAACAACGGCTTTCTGGTTTTAACAGAAAAAGAAGATCTTTTTTCCCTAGCAGAAACTATTGCGGCCATTCATGAATGGTCTGAAACTAAACAACGGGACATCG
>JBDSKY010000318.1:0-4878 GCA_039916675.1 Bdellovibrionia bacterium | reverse complement strand
CTAAGCAGTGCTCTGGCATGTGGCTGGTCTTTGAATCTACCCGCAAAACACTTCATAATTAGCAAATCGTCTTTGGAAAGTGCCAGTACATTAAGATGAGAAAACGCAAATACTGAAACTAAACGGGAGCTGTAATCTGGCGGTAATACATGCGTAAAAGTAACGTAATAGGGATTTAACCAGTCTTTTGCGATATTAAGTTCAATAGCTACTTGTTTAATAAAAGGGTCAAGCTCTTCGGCGGTCGAACCTGCGCCTGGGATGCCATCAATGTCCGTCGTGGCTAAGGGAAAGTGGTGAGCAAGAATCATTGCTGCTCCTCCTCCTACTATCAATCGGACAGGGTGGTTCAGTTTTTTATCAAGGCAAGTTAAAGCCGTTTCCATCATTTCAGCTGTAAGGTTCATGTTTACAATTTTACGCTATTGCAAAATTTGTCGCAATATTTAAAATAAAGCTTAAATAACAGCATGCCTAAGAATTTTTGAGACTTGGCCGATGAGTTAACATGGAGTCCGGGCTTGGCCTAAGCAATGAAATCTTCAAGCTAATGATTGAATCCGCCAGGGAAGGGATGTGTTTCATCGACCCTGACGGCAAATTCATTTATGTCAATCATGAGATGGCAGAACTCGTGGGATACAGCTCAAGAGAAATACGAGATAAGCTAGTGACGGATTTACTCACTCCTGAAAGTGCTGAAATTTTTCGACAGAAAAGAGCGGACCGCAGCGCAGGATTTCGAGAGCGCTATGAGCTGACATTCGTACATAGGGACGGAAGTTTGATCACTACTCTGACTTATGCGGCGGGAGCTTTCAATCATAATCAAGTTTTTATAGGATCTTTTGGAATCGTTGCAGATATCACTGATGTGAAATGCGCGGAAGAAAATCTTAGGTTGAAAGAAACGCATTTGTCCGAGGCACAGAGGATTGCTCACATTGGTAGCTTTGAGTGGATGCCTGAACGCCGGCAACTCGTCGGCTCAGCTGAAATGTTCCAGATTCTAGGAAGGCCTCCTTCAAACCATGGGCTCGATCTAGATCTAATTTTGATCCAGATTCATCACGAAGACCGCGTTCGATTTAAAAGCGCATTTGACGTCGCTTTTCAGAAAGTTGGACTTTTTGAAGAGAGATTTCGCTATATTGGAGTTGGAGGGGGGCTTAGATATTTACAAGTTACCGGCAAAACCATCGAAAAGGCCGGGGCACGGCAAAGCTTTCTTGGTACGATCCAGGATATCACCGAGCGGGAGGCCTCACGTAAACTGATTGAAGGTCAGCAGGCGCAGATCATTTCTACATCAAAGATGTTAGCACTCGGCGAAATGGCCGGGGGCTTGGCACATGAAATCAATAACCCTTTGGCTGTAATTCAAACACTTTCGAGTCAAATTCAAGAACTCATTGATGATGATCCTTTGGATAAAAAGCTCTTAAAGGAAATGGCACTCATAGTTGAGAGGACGACCGGGCGTATCGCTAAGATAGTTCAAGGGCTGCGCTATTTTGCCCGAAACGCGAGTCAAGATCCTATTCTTTCGGTAAGGGTTCTGGATTTGATAGATGATACGGTGAATCTTTGTAGCGAGAGATTAAAAAATCGGGGTATCAAACTCATACGGGAGCCATTCTCCGAAACTCTCTGCTTTGAGGGAAGAGATATCGAAATCTCCCAGGTGCTCCTTAATCTTCTGAACAATGCTTATGATGCTATAGAGCATCTTGTGGATAAATGGATCAAGGTAACAGTATGCGAGCAGGCTGCATCCATAGAGATTCGAGTTACTGATAGCGGACCGGGGATTTCGCCAGAAGTCAGAGAAAAAATTTTTCAGCCCTTTTTTACTTCGAAAGAAATTGGCAAGGGCACTGGGCTTGGTTTGAGCAGCGCCCTTGGGATTATTGAAGGGTATCGCGGCCACTTAACCCTTGACTCAAATGACTCTCATACTTGTTTTGTTCTTCAGCTTCCCAAAAAACAATCGTAAGCTTTGATGAATCAGGTCGATCTTATGGGGAGTTAACTTCAATGAGCATATTTGACAGGAAATTTGGTAAGAACTTCTTAAAGTTAGTTCCTACAAATCCTGGCGTTTATCAAATTCTCGACATAAATTCGCAACTTATTTATATCGGGAAAGCGAAAAACCTCCGGCGAAGGTTAGGGCAATATAGAAATGCTAGGCGCATCAAAAAACACCGAAAAATGCAGAAGATTATCCGAGACGCGACGCAGATCCAATTTGAGGTGTGTTCTTCGAATCTTGAAGCGGAACTTCTAGAAACGAGACTCATTCAAATCAACCGTCCTAAATGGAATATTGCAGGAGCTTTTTATTTTCTCTACCCTTTAATCGGGATGAAGCAGTGCCAAGGCATGCTCTCTTTTGTTTACACGACCCATCCTGAATTGTTTGAGGATTACCTTTTTTTCGGGGCTTTTAGGTCTCGTGGTATCAGTGGCGAAGCATTCTTTAATCTGATGAAACTTTTAAAATATGTAGGGCATATTATCCCGCGTTCAAAAAGCAAGCCGCAATTGAGAGTGAAACATTCTTACGTTTATAGCTTTCGCCAAATACCACCGGAGTGGATGGATATTTGGTCGGCTTTTTGGAAAGGGCAATCAAAAGACGCCTTAGAAATTCTAGTACTAGCGCTGATCGAAAATGCTGGAGCTCGAAAAACTCCAAGTACAATTCAAGAGCAGCTCAATTCTTTAAAGCGCTTTTGGCGGCATGAAGCGTTGCCGTTGGCTCAAGCCCTAAATTTATCTGGGCATTCTTCCTATCCGTTAAGTCAGCTGGATCGGGACCCGGTTTTTCTCAGGTTCCGGCATCTAAACAAATCCGTGCGATCGGGCCAGTTTAATTGTGATAACCTAGTCTAAGTGGCAATTAAAAATTATAAGATTCTGGTACTTCCAAGTGGTGCGGCAACTGGTATAGTGTCATCGACCATTCTTGCTCAGCTGGAACGGGATACGGGAATTCCTATCTATCAGCATTTTGACGAAATTTGGAGTTCTTCCATTGGCTCAATGATTGCGGCTTTGCTAACTACACCGAAAAAGAAATCAGGAGGTCGCTCTCTTTTGCCTATGACAGCGACAGAAGTTACAGAGTTTCTCGAAAGTTCGTTTTCAAGTTGGTCCCAAGCGATCCGAGTTCGTGGCAAATTCAAAAAACAACTCCCTGCTCTGGCGCGCATGCGTGATACTTTTATCCCACTTCGTGTCCTCAGTGCGGAAGTGGTTGGTTTCAGTTGGATCTGGCCGCTGAAAACGAGATTTAGAAGCTTCACATCCGCTAAAGACGGCGATTTATCTTTAGCCTCAGTGGTAGCAAGTTCGTGTACGGTGTTTCCCCTTCATCCTTTTGCGGAGCCGGTTGGTGATTCGGAGGGCCAAGTCATTTATTGTATAGATGCTGGCTGCGAAGTCTGCACTGAAAGTTGTATGAACCCACTTTTGCAACATTTCCCCGATTTGGTAAAAGATATTGATCCTAAGGTGGATTCTGTCGATATTTATTTTATTAGCAATGGCTGGGTTCGGCTAGACAGCTCCTGGTCTCCTTCTAAAAAGGGGAAGATACTTTCGGCGGGTGGAAAGAGCGTTATATTAAGATTATTTAATATAGACGTCAACTTGAGTTCTACCTTTCAAAAGTGGCAGAAGGGTAGAAGAGTGGGAGGTGTTTTTGATAAATTCAAAAGCGAACACATTTTCTATAATCTCGTCGGGGGAGGGATTATTTCTTCGGCCCCGTTTAAAATCGAGGCCGCAAAAATTTCTGAAAACTCAGAATCCTATAAATCGATGCTCGAATCTCTTCGGCGAAAAAGTGAAAACGAGTAAAATACGGGCATTTCACAGTTAGCAGGCGGCATCTTTAAAAAAGCTTCCTTAGGCTTCTGGTAGTCTCAAAGGCTCCCGAACAGAACCGTTGGGTTTCTCCTCTGCTTGTAGCAGCGCAGGTTCTCCATCCGAAGTTTTGAATAATCGTCCGGATAACGAAATTTTTTTGCCTTCATTGGGTAAAGTTTCAGTAAGTTTTAACTGCATCATTAATAGCCTCATAACGGCGGCTATCAGCCAGAAGCTCCGAAATTCCCCCCTGGCTATTAAAAACTCTACAAGCTGTCCCCCTAGAAAAGTGAATATGGCTCCGCTGAGACCACAAAGAGTGGCGTAAACTGAAAAATAGGCAGCACTGTCTCCCATTGGACTTAATCGTAATAAGATTTTAGTTTGAGCCAACAGGAAGCCCGACCACGCAAGCCCGCTAAAGAGATATTCGATCGGGGCAACGATCTTGATTATTTCGGGGCTTTTAATTAGATAAACAAGCGGAGCTACTGCAATTGCAAAGCTAGTAATTCGAAGGACTTCAAATGGTACCCCTGTTTTATCTATTCGTCTGCCCCAATAATTTGAAGTCAGAAAACAGCCCAAACTTGCGATTCCACTCCATAGAGCAAAATAGCTCATAGGAAGGTGAAGTTCCTTGGTGAAGTAATAAGGGAAATAGGAGCCAGCGAATTGGAGGGAGCCGTTAAATGCGACGCCGTATAAAAGAAATTTCCTAAACCCGGGATCTTTGAACGGGGTACGGAAAAGTTCACGGAAACTTCTTGATTGTTCGTTTGGCATGCGTTCAACCGGAACGTCATGCACTCTGGAATTCAATAATACCGAAATGAATCCGGAAAGCAGGGCCAAGCAGCAAAGTAATCCCAGGCCTAAATGGTAGGTCAAAAAATACAGTTAGACGACATTCTTTATATTGAAGGTTTGAAAGATTACATTTCTATTTTCACTAAGACTGAACGGGTAATTACGTTGCAAAATATGAAGAAAATGGAAGAG
>JBDSKY010000317.1:0-14955 GCA_039916675.1 Bdellovibrionia bacterium | reverse complement strand
TGCGGTAATTGATATCACCCGTGAGTTCTGTGGAATCCTGATTTTTTTCATCTTTAGGTTGAAAAGTTCCAATACCCAAACGATCTTTTTCGGACAAGATCAACCTTTCAACGCGGATGTGTTGCAGAACCTTGGAGAGATCTCCTTGGTAACGCTTCATGAATTCGCGTTGCACATATCGGCACGCGGGACAAAGATCCCCGGTGATGGCCACGCGGTATTCAGTTTTATTTCCTTTGTTCAACTCATCGAGCAACTTGCCTCGAAGCTCATGAGGGATCAGCTTCAAGGGTTCCTCATGCATGGGGCAAGGCATCTCAGCTTGATTGCCAAGAATTGAATCGCCTTTAGGGTCTTTCTCATTCACTTTGCCATTCCGGCCATCAATCCATTTGAAAGTGTAAAGGGCTCCATCGTCTTGGCGAGAATACCGCTCTAAGCCTTTTTTCACCATGCGGGCGATGGTAGATTTTGCAGATCCTACCGGGCCATGAAGCAATAAAACACGCTTCTCAGTCCCGTACCCAAACGCTGCCGACTTAAAAAAATGAACTAGCTTCATCAAAGTCACGTCAAGACCAAACACCCCGTCCTTACCGTGATCAATGGGATCTTCGAAAAACTTATATTTAATAATATTCTTTTTATATTCAACATAGGACGTGGTGCCCCACGAAAGCACCATGTCATAGACACGCTGAAAGGCGTTGCGGGAAATTTTGGCGTCCTTCTTGACCAGGTCAAGATATTCCGTAAAGCTCCCTTCCCAATGAAAATTGCGAAACTCCTTAACGGCACTATTGTCGCCCAACATTCTTACCCAATCACTATTTGTATTAGAGGGATCACTATTTGCCATTCGAATTCCACCTTCCTAGAGTTTTTTCGTTCAGGTTTCGGATTCCTTACAACTTTCGGAGCATCTCTCCGGGATATCCCGAATGCTTCCTGCTTTCTATTTTACCTTTACATTCGTCCCTATGTAAAGTTAGCGTATTTTTAAAATAGGGGACCAACATGCATTCTCACCTTCGGGGACATCCTTCTTTAATACAAGCAACCAAACGTCTAGCGGAACTTAATCCTGACCAATTTGAAGTGTATTACGAGCACAGAACCTCGACAAAAATTGACTCTAAGGATCAAGAAATTGACACTCTCTCTCGCTCCGAAGATGTCGGCCTCGCAATACGAATCATCAAAGACGGAAAACTCGGTTTTAGCTACACTACCTCCCTCGAAAACAATGCAATTCATAAGGCAGTCGAAACCGCATTTGAAATTTCCCAGTACATGCCCGAAGATAAAAATGTCGGGCTCCACGCTCTAGGTAACGCGGTCTATCCAAGCGTCGATAACTTTGACTCACATGGACTTGATGTACCCTTGTCAGAGAAAATTCTTTTGGCCAAATCCCTTGAAGCACAATGCCGCAAAGCCGATTCCAGAATTACTGCCGTACGCCTTGCCTCAATTTACGAAAGCTGCCTGGAAACTATCCTAGTCGATTCTAACGGTGAACACCTTCAACATAAAAGCACCGGCTACAGCGCGAGTGTGACTTGCAAAGCGGAGTCCGGCGGGGAAAGCCAGATGGGGAGCGAATTTGCCTTTTCAAACTACTTAGACGCACTGCCCATCCAAAGCGTTGCCCTCCTTTCAGCTCAGTGGGCTGTAGAACTCTTAGGGAGCACATCAGCTCCCACGATGAAATGTCCCGCAATCCTCAGAAATTCGGTGATGGCTGACTTATTGGAATTTTTGTCTGATAGTTTTTCAGCCGAGCAAATGGACAAGGGTCGCAGCATGTTGGCTGGCAAGCAAGGACAACTGGTATTTTCGGATGCAGTTACGGTAATAAATGACGGCCTCATGCCTGGGGGAATGGGCACTACTCCTTTTGATGGCGAAGGCGTCCCGTCCAAGAAGACGGTCTTAATTGACGGGGGTTTTCTCCAGGGAACACTTTACGATAGCTATTATGCACGCAAAAATGACGCAGAGCCCACTGGCAGCGCACTTCGTGGTATCAAGGCCCCCCCGTCTATTGGAGTTTCCAATTTCTATCTCAAAGGCGGGCGAAAGACCTATGAGACTCTCTTCGACGGAATTTCCAAAGGAATACTTATTACAGACCTAATGGGACTCCATACCGCCAATCCAGTGACGGGCGATTTCTCGCTCGGAGCTTCAGGAATCCTGATCGAAGGCGGAAAGTTAACCCGACCCGTCCGTGGTTTTGCTGTCGCTGGCAATGTAATGGAACTTTTTCGAAGAATAACGGATATTAGTAGTGATCTGAAATTTTTTGGTAGAATCGGAGCACCCTCTGTTCGACTCAGTGAAATTTCAGTCGGTGGGATTTGACGCAGCGGGCAAACCTGATTTTGAAACTCGACTGGTTTTGAAAGTTTTTGTTTCGAAACTTTGAGAAGTTTTAAAACTTTTTGTTTTAAAACTCGGTAGAGTTTTTAAAACTTTTGAAAGATTCGAGGAAACGATGCAATTCACAGTCGGCATAGGCACCGACATCGGCCGCAAGCGGTCACAGAACCAGGACAACTCCGCAGCTCATCCTGAGTTAGGGCTTTTCATTGTTTCTGATGGAATGGGTGGCCACCAAGGGGGTGAAACAGCAAGCGCTATCGCAGTGGAAACTATTACGAACTCGGTGCGAAAAGCACAGCAGAAGAAGAATTGGAATCCTGGCGAAACCATAAAGCGAGCAATAGAGACTGCAAGTCAGGCCGTTTATGAAAGAGCTTTGCTGGAGCCTAAGCTGAACGGCATGGGTACCACGACCACCGCATTGCTCTTTTACAAGAATAAGGTCACCATTGGTCACGTAGGAGATAGCCGTTGTTACTTTCTCCGCCCTGAAGCCCTTTGGCAGGCCACTCGTGATCACTCCCTGGTACAAGAAAAACTGCGGGCCGGACTTATAACGCGTGCCCAGTTGAAAACTGATAAAATGAAAAACGTGATCACCCGCTCCGTCGGTTTTGAAAAAAACGTGGACGTAGAACTCTATGAAATGGAAATTTCAAAAGGGGACTGCTTCCTGCTTTGCTCCGACGGTCTCTCGGGCCTGATCGAAGATGAAGAAATCTGTAAGATCGCCCAGCGCGACGTTTTTGAAGCTGGAAATATCCAAAAAGCCGTAACCGAAATGATCTCCGCTGCAAACGCAAATGGAGGCGACGACAACATCACGACCATAATTGTGCAGGTAAATTAGCATGTCGAATCGATTTTATACCATTCTGATTGTTCCGGAAAAACCTTCCCAAGTACGCAGATTGATACTGCCAAGCTGGCTCATTAAAGGAGCGTCTGCCGGACTTGCCTTTGTGGCCCTTCTCACCTGCGCCATGATATTTGACTATTGGTATGTCATGAGCCAAATCGGAGAGAACAAACAGCTAAAACTGGAAAACCGCCGCCTTAGACAACAGGTTCAGGTTTTTCAAAATAAAATTACCACCGTAGAAAGCACCTTGGAACGAGTCAAAACTTTCGCCACCCGTCTCAAAGTTATTATGCATGTGGAAGATCAACCCCCTAGCTTACAAAGCAAAATCCCTGATGCTAATTCCACGATTAATACCTCCAGCAATGCTCTAAGCACACCAGCCAACCTCATCAGTGGCGATAACTCCAAAGACACCTCAACGCCCGACCCAGAAAAAAAAGAACTTTTAAAAGAATACACTCAGCTCGAAAACCGAATCTCCAAACTCAATATAGATGCGTTTGAAACAGAAGAACAACTCCAAGATGAATACGAGATTCTCTATGACAAGAAAGCTTTTTTAGCAGCGCTCCCTACCCGGCAGCCCGCTCCTGGCTACTTTACCTCAGGATTCGGAATTAGAACCTCTCCCATGGGCGATCGAATCAAAATGCATGAAGGGCTTGATATTGCCAATCGATTGGGTACCGTCATTCGCGCCCCCGCTGACGGAGATGTCACTTTTGCCGACTCCAAAGCTGGTTATGGACTTACATTAATACTAAATCACGGATATGGAATAGAAACCTGGTATGGTCATTTAAAACATTTTGTAGTTAAAAAAGGCGAGAATGTGAAACGCGGAACTAAAATTGCTCTCCTCGGCAACAGCGGAAGGTCTACCGGACCTCACGTCCACTATGAAGTGAGAGTGCATGGATACCCGGTGGATCCTAGATCTTATATTTTTGAAGATTCAAGCCCTTAAAAAAATCTCAAGACTTTTAAGTCTGATTAGGTATTTAAATAAAATTAAATTAAAAAAATTGGTGATAAAATAGTACTTACTGGAGAAGACAAGGCATGCCAAGACTTTCCAATATATACCCCACTTCACTTCGGGCACTTCTACAAAGAACAATACCAGGAAAAGCAGTTGCAGTCGTTTGCTTAAGTGCCTTTCTGTCGGCTTGTTCCACTCATACCAACGTAGGAGAAAACTACTTTTTAGCTGAAACCAGTATTGCGCTTCTCTTTGCCTATTCGGGTGAAACTTTCGTACCCAGTCCGGAATTCCGCGTTTTCAAACTCCAAACACCTTTGACAGCATTTACAGATTTTTCTTATCCTGTCCGTCTCTCGGCCTTTTCAGACAGCAGCTGCAAAACCGCAGCTCCAGGAACCCTCACAGTAGGCACCAATCCCCTACCTTTTACCGACGGAATTGCAAGTTTTCCAAACGTATCTTACGCTTTAGCAAATGGAGCAGAGGGTCTCATATATTTAAGCGGGTCTATTGCTAACGATAACTTCAGCAGCTGCGGACTTTCCCACAGCATAATTCAACATTTCAATACCGGCACAGGATCAATTCACTTTGGAGCTCCAGGAGCCGCCGGTAGTGCGACTGCAGCGTCGGTAGCAGACCAAGCAATTGCTCAACAAATTACTTCTGCCGGAGCTTATATTGTGGCGGGAACCACTAGAAACCCCGACGGGGGGACTGAGATGGCGCTTTGGCGGTACTTACCCACAGGTGCTCTAGATACTACATTTAATACAGTAGGATATGTATCTTCTGGCAGTCCGGGGGTTGCCGGAGCACCATCTGCTACAGAACTCGATATCCCCGTAGATCTGC
The DNA here is from genome assembly GCA_039916675.1 of Bdellovibrionia bacterium. GTDB lineage: Bacteria > Bdellovibrionota > UBA1018 > UBA1018 > UBA1018 > JBDSKY01. Next base: position 9,862 of record JBDSKY010000317.1, on the reverse strand, counting down.
AAATAGATTCATCGGGAAGATACGTCGTCTTAGGAACTAGCAAAAACACAACAGGAACCGAACTCGCTCTTTGGCGATACAATTCGAACGGATCAATCGACACCAACTTTGGTTCCAGCGGGCGCTACCACACAGACTCCCCCGGTTTGACAGGTCGGGTTCCTGCAAGCGCGGTACTCGATCTTCCCAAAGCCATGGTAATAGATTCTTCTGGTAATATAATTGTTACCGGAACAAGTAAAAATGTCACAGGAGGTTCCGAACTATTTGTCGCCCGATTTACTTCCCTCGGTGTATTAGACGGTAGTTTTGGCTCAGGAGGGATTTATCACTTCGGTTCAACCGGGACAGCCGGCGCAACTTCCACTTCTGAAAACGACATCGGCTACGGAATTAAAATAGCAGCCAATAGAGGCTACGTAATCGCTGGTACCAGCGCCTACTCAGGCGGTGGGACTGAACTGGCATTGTGGAAAGTACTCAGTAGCGGTCTCGGATTGGATTCAAATTTTGGCACCAGTGGCAAGGTGCTCTACGGCACCACGGGCCTAGCTTCGGGTACCGGAATCAACCTTTCAGATATCGGACGATCTGTGCAAATTGACTCCTCAGGTAGCATCGTGATCTCAGGTTCCAGCCAAAACTCCTTAGGTGGAATTGAAATGGCAATGTGGCGATACTTAAGCAATGGGTCTCCAGACACTAGCTTTGCCGGTTCGGGAGCTCTCCATTTTGGACCTACGGGATTAGCAGGAGCAACAGGTGCAAGTGAGAATGACGTGGGGCGTTCATTTGCAATTGATCCAAGATACAAATTCTACATTATCGCAGGTAGTAGCGTAAATGCTTCAGGTGGCACGCAAGTAGGTCTTTGGCGGTATACATTTACCGGGACCTTAGATCCGACCTTTAATCTGGCAGGTACTGCCGTAACGCTCCCAGTCGGAACCGCAGGGGGTAAAACTCCCTCAACCGTATTTGATACGGCCAACTCCCTTAAACTGGATGCCTACGGTACCTACATCATCGTAGGCTCCACCCTGAATGGGAGTGGTGGGACAGAGCTCGCAATTTGGCGTTACCTGATCATAGGGATACCTGACATTTAACTTTTTATTATTTTAAATAAATACAATGTTATAATAAACTTATGTCACGCGTCAGGCCCGATAAGGGTCTCCTAGATTCCACATTTAGGTGTGTACTCACATTAACGTGGATTTCCACAATTATTCCCACGGTGAGCTGGAGTTTTGACCCCGTTCTGCCGACCGCCACCATTCCAGATTTGAGCAGCTATATTGCGCAGAGCAACGTAGATACCTTTGTCAAAACGGTTGGTTTCTGTATGGATCACAGACCCTATGAACCGGCCACTTCCCTAGGCACTTCTTTCGACTTTGGAATAGAAACCACCTTAGTAATGCCTCCTGGTAACCTAGGCAGTTCGATTAGTAGTATTGAGTCTTCGTATACGGGTAGCCCCGCAAGTAGTACATCTGAAGCCTCTCCCATTCCTTTTATCCCCTCCGTTAAAATGCACCTCCGTCGAGGGCTTGGCGACAAATTCGACGTAGGACTTTCCACCCTTTTAATTCCAGAGAGCATTCCCTACGCGGGAGGCACCTTACTGTTGGGGGGCGATCTGAAATATATTTTGATAAACCCCGAAGAAGGAATTACCTGGGCCCTGCGAGCGTCTTACAATTACATTAATTTGGCTCTGCAATACACGGGATACATTTTTTCAATAAAAACCGTCACCATTACCCCTCAACTTATTATCTCAAGGAAGCTGGCCTTCTTCGACCCCTACCTCGGATTCGGAGTTCAGTATACCTACGGTTCGATCAGAGCCACAATTCCTTCACCGCCAATTGACCTCTTGCCGGGGATCGCAATCGCTCCTATTTCTATAAGTGTGGATGGAGGAGGTACCGGCATATCTTTTTTCGGAGGTCTCTCTCTTCTTAGTGTTATGCGGCTCCGACTCACTCTCGAAGGAGCTTATAATCCAGCTGGAGAAAGTTACCTTGGCACTAAGATCGGTTTCACTCTCTAAGTCAAGTGAGCTGACTGCTGAACTACTTAAAAAGCATTGGGAAATAATGTTTATCCGAAAAAATAACAAATATTTACTAAGATACATAAATGATACATCATTAAATTACGTAATATAAACAAACCAAGGACTAGGTATGAAAAAATCAAATTCAAATAAACTAAACACATTAAAGTACTTCACTTACCTCAGCTTGCTTATCTGCTTAATTATAACCGCTATTTCCTGCGGTTCAGCCACTAGTACCACGAGCTTACCTTCTAAAGTATCCACTGATTTATCCTAATAAATTTTACTGTTAAATTATCAAGGAAATATTAATGAAAAATCTACATAAATTAAATCTTAAAATTTTTGGCGTGACGGCAATCTTCGCATTTTGCGTCTCGGGCAACATCACATTAACCCCCCAAACAATTTCGAGCCCCCAACAAAACAAATCCGATCTTGCTTTGATGGAGAACTATTTTTCCATGATCGACAGTAATATCAACATTTTCAAAGATGCCTTAGCGGAAGACACTGGAAATGCTGAATGCAATACCAAATCCCAAACTGCCTGGGCTGGCTGCTTCACCAAGAATTCCACATATGCCCACGGCGCATTAAATTATTTTAATCATACCCTATGTATTTTAAACCAAGGCTTTCCTTCACAAGTAGAAACTAGCCTCTGTCACTTTAGCAAAAGCCTGTCAATGACACCCAACAAAGCGGCACTTCCAACTACTGTAACTAAAACTTTCGGTGGTAAAACGATTGTCCTAACAGTAGAAAACCCCACAGAAGCCTTTGCGACCACAGCCGGCTACGATGCAAAGGGAACCGTAAAAATCAATGGCACTACCTTTATGGTATTATACTGGGGTGGAACCGATGCGCTTACCAAGGGATTCATGATCAGCGGCGCTGCAACGGGAATGGGCGCAAACAGTGTGAAAAACCCCAGCTACATTCAGTGGGACAGAACAGTTTCAACGGCCCAGTTCGTGAAAGTATTCGTAGCAAATTACGCGACTGCTTATCTAACCTCCTTTAGCTCCATGAGCTCCACAACCCCAATGGGAGGGGACCGAGCTATGTACGGTCATGCTACATATGATGCGATAACAAAGGCCGTAACCGCACAAACAGTCTCGATCGAAGCTCAACGAGGTGGCGCCACAACTACCGCAGGCTGTTTTAAAATGTATGCTACTGGAATAAAAGACGGTGCAATTTCCATAGCGAAAACAAGAAATTCATTTAGCTTAACTGGGCATGCTCTCGCAGATACAAGCAAGGATGGAACTGACATGGATGCCGCTGTCCTTACAGACTCCGCTTCGACAGTAAATGGGACTGGAAACTTTGCTGATGTAACCTCCGCCGGAATGACGGTTACGTTTACGAAGAGCTGTAACGATGTCTACACGGCTTCAGCGACAACAAAGGCTTTTGCAAGCAATGATGTAAGCTTCACCGCTGTCCCAACAGACATCTTTTAAGCTCCTACTCGGCTACATGTTTCGAGCTGAGGAGCTGTTCAATAATTTTCCTGGCATATTGGTCACGCAAGACTTTTGACCCCACATTTATCTTCACATCTTTTTGAGAGTTAAAATAAGTGGGCAGATCATCTCGACAAAACCCTCCTCGGGTCAGTTCTATTTGAACTGCAGGATCCAATAGAGGTTGTTTCGGAAGAACAATAGAAGTCCTCTCCGCCATTTCATGAATACTGGGGGACTTTCCTTGAATATCGCTTTGCGCTAGGGCCATAAGACTAGGAGCAACCTTCATCTTCACAAGGTTTCCGAAAATCGAGTTCTTCCTAGCCTCGGCAATATTTAAGGGACGATCATCACTTTCACTTAATTCGAGAAAATCCGTAATTGCAAAAACCGAGCAGGTAGTCGTGTCATACTGTCTGCGCTCGTCTGCATAAGCAATCTTACAGCCGGCCGGAAGCCCCTTCTCAACCGCGTTTTTAATTGTCATCACTTGAGCGTGTCCTACAGTGTCGAGGATCTGAGCCGTGCAATTCTCCGATTTTTTAAGGTTTCTATTGAGATAAATTAAAGTCCAATGGGCATTCTCCCCCTCATGAAAAAATATTCCGTAACTCCTATTATTCTTCATAGCGTTGCCAACTTTGGCAGTCAGCGCTGGATAAGAACTGAGCACGGAATAACTCGTCTGGTGAGACAACTTAGGGAGATACTCGTCCAAGATAATTTTAAGCCCCGCCGCTTTTATAGCCCCTGTGGAATAAAAATAATCATCAATATTATATTTCGGAAAGGCTGAATGCATGGCGTGTATGAGTGAGTTGATGAAACAAGGCGGAGCAGATGGAGCCGAGGCTTTGGAGATCAAATCCAGATAGTCCGTTTCGATCAGGGGATGGGTTTTAAGATCGGCCAAATAGCCTTTTACTGAAACTAAATCCCGAGCTTGCAGGGCGTCTTCAAAACTAGAAAGGAAGCGGTTTAAATCCGAAGCCGGTGCTCGACGCTCCATAACGGAGGGTGCACTACATGCTATCAAATTTACCAAAAGACTTAAAAAAATGAAAAATTTCATAACCGCTCCTAATTAGATTTGTGGCGTTGACCGGAAGGGCTGACCCCGTTGTGTGATTCGACTAATTTCAAAATAATTTCTTTTACATATTTATCATGAAGTATTCTGGCTCCAGCATTCACCGTCTTATCTTTTTCAGTGTTGAAGTACGTCTTCCGATCTTCGGAGCAAAAGCTACCATTTGCTTTAGCGGCCTCGGGCTGCTTGGGTAAAGTAACAGTGGTAGAATCTATTAGCTTTTTAAGATCTGAAATATGGGGTTGAGTGATGTCTTGACCGGAAACAAATCGATCGATGGCATTGTAAGACTGAACTAAAGACATCAGCTGAGGGGCCAACTTCATTTTTTGGGGCCCCCCATATTTTGAGGGACACAAATCAACAGGCCGACGATCTAAAGCAGTCAATTCCAGAAAATCGCTTACAGCAAAAACTGAACAACTGGTCGTATCGCATTGACGTCCTCCCTCTTCATACCCAATCTTGCATCCCAGTGGAAGGACCGCCTTGAGCGCATTCATAATCTGCATGGCCTGCATATGTCCTGCTGCATCCAGAACTTGTACCGTGCAATCTTCTGATTTTAAATGCCGGTTGAGATAAATGAGTGACCAATGGGCTTTCTCGCCATCATGAAAGAAAATCCCGTAACTTTTGTCATTCGTCATCGCAGTTTTCATCTTCATTTTTAGGGTATCAAATGAACTAAGAACGCTATACCTGGTTTTATGATCCAGCGCAGGGAGGTGCGAATCTAAAATGATTTGCAAACCTTTGTCCTTAATAGCGCCTGTACCGAAAACATGATCGCTAATCTTATATTGCGGAAAAGCAGTATTCATATGGTTAACTAACCCATTGAAGAAACAAGGAGGCGTAGAAGGAGTTGCAGCCTTTGATATTAGCTCAAGGTAATCTTCTTTGCTCAGGGGGTAAGTTTTCATTGAACTGAAGAGCGCACCCACCTTGGTAATATCAAGGCTTTCCATGGCTCCCTGGACCTCGGCGAGAAATTCTTGATTCGTAGTTTCAGGGTAGGCGACGCCGCCGAAAAACATAAAAAAGAGAGCCAAAAATAGCTTCATAAGTATAAAATATTATGGGTTAAATTATCCTATTCCACAATAATATTAGGTTTCTGTGATCTCGCAGGCACCTTTCAAATCAGATGCAGACAACAAATGAAGCAGCCAAACCCCTAACGCACAGGATCAAGAATTCATTTAGCCTCACTAAAATTTCATTTGAATCAATAGCTAAGCCTGTCTAAGGCCTTTGGCCCTCCCATTCACTCACCCCAGCGTAAATACCTGCCAGCTTTTGGGCTTCGTATTTGACAGTTCTGCTTGTACTAGATAATGTCGTCACAAAATTATGCAGTTGCAGAACATAGTAAAAAAAATATTTGGCACCCAGAACGAACGAGAACTAAAGTCGATTTATCCTATAGTTGATAAAATCAATCAGCTGGAGGCTTCGATTAAGCCTCTTTCTGATGCTCAACTCCAGGCTAAGACTCCTGAGTTTAAGGCTCGACTTGCAAAAGGGGAAACTCTCGACCAAATTCTTCCAGAAGCTTTTGCGGTAGTACGCGAAGCAGCTTGGAGAGTAATAGGCCAGAGGCATTACGACGTCCAGATGATCGGTGGCATTACACTTCATCGCGGGCGAATTGCTGAAATGCGTACAGGCGAAGGTAAAACACTGGTAGCTACCCTCCCCTGCTACTTAAACGCTCTCGAAGGCAAAGGAATTCACGTCATTACCGTGAATGATTACCTAGCCCGCCGTGACTCTGCCTGGATGGGTAAAATCTATAGCTTCCTTGGTCTAAGCACTGGAATCATTGTACACGGCCTAAACGATGGGCAACGTGCCGAAAACTATCGCTGTGACATTACTTACGGCACCAACAATGAATTTGGCTTCGACTACCTTCGCGATAATATGAAATTTCGGTTGGAAGACTACGTCCAACGAGAACTTCACTATTGCATCGTTGACGAAGTGGACTCTATCTTAATTGACGAGGCCAGAACTCCGCTCATTATTAGTGGCCCGACTGAAGACTCCACCGACCTCTATTACAAAATCGACCAGCAGCTCTTAGTGGATGGCGGCCTAATCAAGGAAACCGATTACACCATTGACGAGAAATCTAAAACCGCAGCATTGACCGAGGCCGGCGTAGACAAGATGGAGAAACGGCTCGGTGTCGCCAATCTCTACGATCCAGCGAATATCGAACTGCTTCACCACGTCAACCAAGGCCTTAGAGCTCATGTCCTCTTCAAGTTCGACGTTGATTATGTAGTGAAGGAAGGTGAAGTTCTCATTGTCGACGAATTCACGGGCCGGCTCATGCCGGGCCGCAGATGGTCTGACGGATTGCATCAAGCCATCGAAGCCAAAGAAGGCGTAAACATTGAAAACGAGAATCAAACCTTAGCCACCATTACATTCCAAAATTATTTTAGAATGTATAAAAAGCTCAGCGGTATGACCGGCACCGCCGATACTGAGGCTACAGAATTTAAGCAGATTTATAAATTGGATGTAAGCGTAATTCCCACCAACCGTGGAATGATTCGCCAGGATCACGCCGACGTAATTTTTAAATCTGAAGCCAGCAAAGTAAAAACCATCGTTGAGGAAATTAAGAAACTCAGAGAAAAACATCAGCCGGTTCTCGTTGGAACCGTTTCTGTGGATAAATCTGAGAAATTATCAGCCCAACTCAAGCGTGAAGGCATTAAACATCACGTCCTCAACGCGAAACAACATGAACGGGAAGCGGAAATTGTGGCCCAAGCAGGCCGTAAAGACGCACTCACCATATCCACCAATATGGCCGGACGCGGTACCGACATCGTTTTAGGCGGTAATCCTGAGTTTCTAGCCAAATCTGAAGTCGGCAACTTGAAGGAAGACGCCACTCCTGAAGAAATTGCAGAGCACAACACTCGCTACGCTGAAGCTTTAAAAAAATGGAAAGAAAAATGCTCCCAGGAACGCGACGAAATCCTCGCATCCGGTGGACTTTTCATCCTAGGTACAGAACGACACGAATCCCGCCGAATCGATAATCAGCTCCGAGGTCGAGCTGGGCGACAAGGCGACCCAGGAGAAAGCCGTTTTTATCTCTCCTTGGATGACGATTTGATGAGAATTTTCGGCGGAGTCAATATCGGCCGTTTCATGGAAGAAGACATGCCCATCGAGCATCGTTGGATTACCAAAGCAATCGAAAATGCTCAGCGCAAAGTTGAAGGTCACAACTACGATATTCGTAAACACCTTTTGGAATATGACGACGTCATGAACCAACAACGTCAGGTCGTCTACGCATGGCGTAAAGAAGTCCTCGCTCGGGAAAACTTGAAGGATATGATTTTCTCCATGACGGATGAAATCGCTAAATCCATCGGCGAAGATTTCTTCCCGAATGGCAAACTTCGGAAAGTAGACGGGCACTCGTCTTTAGACCTAAAAGAACTCAACGATGCAGTTCAAGTCACTCTTCAGATTCCAAGCAAAATCGAAGAGAAAGACATCCAGCCCTTTAACAATGTCGGACTGAGCCAGCTTCTAGTTAATAATGCAAAAGCCGCCTATGAACGCAAAGAACAAACTTTAGGCAGCGAAATGCTCCGTGATCTAGAGAAAATGATATTGCTCACCACAATTGATCACCTCTGGAAAGATCATCTCTTAGCTATGGACCACCTGCGTGAAGGAATTGGCCTCCAAGGCTACGGACAAAAGGATCCCCTAATCGAGTACAAAAAACAGGGCTTCCGCTTCTTCGAGATGATGATGAATCAAATCACTGGAGACGTTGTAAGGAAGCTTTTTGCCGTACAACTAGCTAACCAGGAATTTGAATCAGACGAAGATCATTCTGAACATGATCACGCACAGCAACGTGTAACAAATCAAAGGATCCCAGAACTCGCGCATGCCTCTCAGCAAAAGATGCAGTATAACTTGACCGAAGACGGTCAATTAGCAGCTCACCAGGAGGCGGAACTGGCCCTAAAATCAGCACCCTCACCTTCACGTGCGTCTACGGGAGCAATGGGATTAGATCGATTAGCGCGTAATCCCAAACCTGTTACTCTTTCGCTTGGAGCAGTGCCTCTCAATGCGGCCAATGATGTGGCAAGAGTAGGACGAAACGACATTTGTCCGTGTGGAAGTGGCAAAAAATATAAGAAGTGTCACGGAGCTTAATTCGGTAAAAAAACGACTACACTCCAGCTGAATGTAAATCTAATAAATTAATGTAAGATTATTGTATTAGTTATTTAGATTTTAATATTGTCTTTGTCATAAACCTAAATAAAATTGGAATATGATAAACACCATTCTACTCGTGATGCAGATGTTAGGAGGGTTCGCAGGAGAACTCTACTTTAAAACTAAAATCGAATCTTCAGACATGATTATAAGAGAGGGCAAAATTTATATCGTAGATGACGAGGGGGGTCTCCTCACCGTGAATGGAGGCAAACAGACCCTTACAACCAAAGGCATAAAAGGACTCGATCTCGAAGGTATTACTTTTAATCCTAAAGAACCTTCCGTAGTCTACCTCGGCCAGGAAAGCCCTCCCACTCTGATTAAATACGATGTTGCGAATAAAAAAGTCGTCAAAAAATACCCTCTCAAAGATTTCCCAGATGCAGATGGGAACGGAATGGAAGCTCTTACCTACGTTCCGGCAATGGACGCATTCTTTTGTGGATCCCAGGCAGATGGCTCTATTCATATCTACAGACTAGAAAATAACCGTCTCAACAAGATTGGAACATTTCAGGCACCTGGAGCAGACTCCGATCTAGCGGGCATGACGGTCGAAGGAAACCGGATCTACTTTTTGTTTGACGATCCGCAAATTATCGCGGTTTCAGAATTACAAATATCGGGTGACAACGTAGAACTTAGCAATACCAAGACCTTCTCGATTAAAATCCCAGATGCCGAGGGCATTGCAGTGGATGCTTCTTGGGTCTATATCTGTAAAGATTCTGGACCTGTATACCGGATTGACAAGAAACTCTTCCAGTTGGGTGAAACTGACAACGAAGCAATCATAGGTGAAGAAATCCTGGATCAAAGCATTTAACGGTTAAGACCGCCTGCACCAGTCAGAGCCACAAGGCTTTGGCTGGTGCAAAATTTAATACTAAAATTGGATATCGTGTATCCTATATAGAATAGGATAATAAAATG
>JBDSKY010000316.1:0-3681 GCA_039916675.1 Bdellovibrionia bacterium | reverse complement strand
TTTATCAATTGCTTCGGAAATTCCTCCCATCGCTTCAACTGCCCCTTGGCTGTCCTTTTGAATGGCGCCGATTTTATGAGCAATGTCCTGAGTCGCTTTGGCAGTCTGTTTGGCCAATTCCTTGACTTCGTTGGCGACAACTGCAAATCCTTTCCCTGCCTCTCCTGCTCTGGCAGCTTCGATCGTTGCATTTAATGCCAGCAAGTTAGTCTGTTGTGCGATGGAATGAATGACTTTGACAACATCTCCAATTTCTTGGCTACTTTCTCCCAGTTTCAAGATCGTTTTGTTGGTGTCTTGAGCCTTGGCTAAAGTAATCTTTGCCATGTTCGAAGACTCCTTGGCAGAACGAGCGATTTCTTTAATCGAAGCAGTCATTTCTTCTGTGTTAGTGGCAACGATTTGAACACTCGCTGCGACCTCCTCAGTGGCCGAGGCTGCTACCGTAGACTCTTGGGTTGTTTTACCCGCGGCGGCAGACATCTGAATTGCAGTGGCAGTCAATTCTTGTGAGGCACTTCCCAAGCTCATTGCCGATTCATCAATAGAAGCAATCAAGGTTTTAACCGCGGTAATATCGGTCGCAAATTTGATCACTTTGTAAGGCTTTCCATTGATATCAAAAACGGGTGAGTAAGATGCATTAAGCCAGACAGTTCTTCCGCCTCGTCCAACTCGTTTGTATTCTGCCGACTCAAACTCTCCACGATTCAGCTTCTCCCAAAACGCGCGATAATCTGAAGTATTCACGTAGCTCGTGTCACAAAACATCCGGTGGTGCTTGCCTTTAATTTCGGACAGATCATATCCCATGACTTTCAAAAAATTATCGTTAGCCGTAATAATGGTGCCATCTAAGTTAAATTCAATCGTCGCCTGAACGCGTTCAATGGCGCCAATTTTTGCTTCATTTTCGAGGGATTTAAGTTTCTTTTGAGTGATATCCGTCGCAAATTTTATCACTTTAAAGGGGTGTCCACTTTTGTCGAAAACGGGATTATAAGAAGATTGTATCCAAATGGTTCGCCCACTTTTTGTAATTCGTTTATACTCACCTTCGTCGATTTTACCAGCTTTTAGCTGTTCCCAAAATTGTCTGTACTCATTCGTTTCAGCATAGGATTTATCGCAAAATATCCGGTGATGTCTTCCCTTGATTTCATTTAACTCATATTCAACAGTTCTTAGGAAGTTCTCATTCGCATTCAGAATAATTCCATCTAAATCAAATTCAATAATTCCCTGAACCTTACTGAGAGCAGCATAAATTGACTTGAGATCTGCTTGAGTCTTATCCGAAGAGAGCCCTCTATTTCCATTTTCACTGTAACTGGATGTCTGTGTTACTTTTTTTCTAGCTCCCATATCAATCTCCCTTATTTTGAATTTTCTAAAGTGAGTTCAGAAAATACACTTTCAATTTCAATTGCACTTAAAATGGACCCATCTATTTTATACACACCTTTAACGAACTTCTTCACTTGTTCTGAAATAGTATAAGGTGTTGGTTCAAAGTCGGATTCAACGACTGGAATAACATCTCCAATCCTGTCAACCTGCAAGGAAATGAGGTGGCTTTCCATTTTACATACGATAGCCATATCATCTCCTTCGTCCCCTCGACTCTCGATTCCTAGGAGTTCCCTAAGCCCTATGGCGGTCGCGATTTGTCCTCGAAGATTGATCAATCCTCGTACTGAATTCGGGGCAAGGCGAATGGCGGTTAACGGAAGATTGCTTGTGATTTCCTGAACTTTCATGACATCGATTCCATAGAGTCGGTCGGCCAGATAGAAAGTTGCAAACTGCTTCTCTTGTGCACTCATGTTTGTCCCCGTATGTTCATCGTAATTTTATCGACAAACTGCACAAGATTATCACTATTTCCTTTATCTAGATAAAGGGTGAAACCTGCTTGCATCCCCCGTTTTACAAAGTCAGCATCGTTTCTGGAAGTAAGAGCAATCAAAGGAAGATCCTTCAGACGGGCATCTTGCCGAATTTGAGTGGCTAGCTGAAACCCATTGAGCTTAGGCATCTCGATGTCGGAGATCACTATATGATAGGGATTTTCCTTATCCTCCTTGAGAAGCCGGAGAGCATCTTCCCCATTAGTAACGGAGGTAACCTGATATCCGGAGCGCTCCAACAAACCCACCACATGCTTTCGAATAAAGGGAGTATCCTCCGCAAACATCACTCTGAAGTTTTTACGATGGGCAGAGAAGATATCGTTTGATGAAAGATTCCCTATTGGATGCGCTCTGGACGCCAAAGCAGCCGTTGATTGTCCCGATATTTCAGGAAGATTTGATTTTAAGACTTGGGAAATTACATAGTCAAAGTCAATAACGACGATCACGTTTTCTTCGGTGACGATATTTCCAGAAATTCCACGAGAATTTGTCAGCGAACTTTTAATCGGCAGAGTGGTCGATAATGTATCTAAAATTTCGTTGACCTCTAGCCCAAACGTGACACTCCCTTCTTGGATCACAATAACTTGGATAAGATTCTGTTTGTAATCGACTTTCGCAGAGTTAGGATATCCCAGTATTTCATTAAGAGAGGTAATGGGAAGGGCCGAATTTCGGTAACGAATCACTCGTTGTTGTCCAGAATACTCTATTAGCTCACTTTTAAATTCTTCCAGTCTGTGAACGTGTCCTAGATATAGTGCGTGCTGAGTGGGAGAGTTCAGATGAAAGAGAATAAAGTCCTTAGAATCTTCTGCCTTGAGACGGGCATCAACAGCAGATTTACCCATTTCCAGATCGGCACTTTTATTGGCCAAGAGTTCTAATTCTCTTTGGGCAAGTCCTAGAACATCCAGGATCAGTGCAACCGATCCGTCTCCAAGAATAGTGGCGCCGGAGTAGACGGCAAGGGATTTGAGAAACCTGTTGAGAGGTTTAACGACAATATCTCCTGTGTCCAAAATTTCATCGACAATTAGGCCGAATATTTGCTTATCTCCATTGAGCACTACGATATTTGTAGTGCCAGTTTGAAGAGAGGTCTCTGATTGGCTAGGTATGCCGAGAACTTCTCGAAGATCAAGTAGAGGCAGAAGCTTCCCACGGAGCCGATAGAGCGGCTTTCCTTGAAGATATTCAATCGTTTTTCCATTTGCTCCATTTTCAATACTGACCAATTCAAGTAGTTTGATTTGAGGAATTGCGTAGCGGTCATTTTGAGATCGCACAATAATGGCAGGGATGATCGCTAAAGTCAGAGGGATTTTAAGCCGAATGGTGGTCCCTTTCCCTTTTTCGCTTTCAAGGGCAACGGATCCCCCAATTCGTTCAATATTATTTTTGACGACGTCCATTCCTACGCCCCGACCGGAAATACCAGAAATTTGTGCCGCAGTTGAAAATCCCGGAGCGAATATGAAATTAAAAATTTCTCTTTCATCCAGTTTGGATGCCTTTTCTGTAGAGATCAATCCTCTCTCAATTGCTTTAGCCATTATTTTTTCGGAATCTAATCCTCGACCATCGTCTGAAACCGAAACAATGACTTGCCCTCCCTCATGGTAGGCTCGAACGGAGATTAATCCATTCTCTTTTTTTCCCGCTTTGAGTCTTTCAGCGGGCGACTCGATTCCATGATCACAGGCATTCCGAATAATATGGGTCAAGGGGTCTTTGACGGCTTCCAAGAGAGTCTTATCGAGCT
>JBDSKY010000315.1:0-6025 GCA_039916675.1 Bdellovibrionia bacterium | reverse complement strand
CCGAATTGATTTTCTATTTCACTCGGAGTCAGCCCTTGAGCTTTACCTAAATGGGCTTCTCTCAGGCCGGTATCTTGAAAGACCTTGATTTCCAATTGGGCGGCGATAATTTGCGCGGTTTCCAAGGCTCGGCTGAGGTCACTGCTTAAAATAGCCTCAATCTTGTGATGTCGGCAAACCGCAATGAGTTGCCTAGCTTGGCTGCGTCCATTCTCATTGAGTGGAATGTCAGTATGGCCCTGAAAACGTTCCTGAACGTTCCAGTCGGTTTCACCGTGTCTAATGAGGTAAATATGTTTCATGCGTTTCCGACCACTCCTTTGGCATCTGCCTTGAAGATTGAAATTAAAAATAAAAAGTCCAGGAGATCCATATAATGATCTGCTTCAATACTATCGCTCAATGCACCTTAATTGTAGGGTTTTTGTTTCTAATTCCTTCGCACTCGAGTTTTGCCCATGAAAATTCAAAGAAAGGCACTTGTATTGAAGACGCAAAAAAATTCTGTTCCAATATGCACTGGGGAAAAGGGTTAGGAAACTGTCTTCTGGAGCATAAAACAGAACTTTCGGAAGAGTGCGCCAATAAAATGACAGGCTTAAAAGCTCCTTCAACGAACTTTCAGGCTGCATGCGGAGATGATATCAGTGAGTTTTGCGGTAATATTCCTCCCAGTCGCGGCCGTGTCATGGGCTGCTTGAGGGCCAATGAAACTCACCTTACTTCAAAGTGTAGGTTAGAGATCCAAGGGCTCGGGATAAATCATGGTGATGCCATCAATCAGAACTTTGGCACAAGCTAAGTAGAGAGGTATTTGGCCAGAGTGGCCAATTCCAATGTTCGTGGTAAGCTTTTATCCCTATGCGAAACGTGCTCAAATTGCCAGTAGCGGTCTTGTTGGCGCTCCTGCTTAGCTCCTGTGCTTCTACTCCTGCTAAACCTTGTTCATTAGGTGGGCAGCCGCCGAGAGCAGGTCCCGCAGTTGCCGCAATAGGGAAAAAGTCTTGCTACCAGATTTCTGATGACTCCGGGGGCTATCTGAACAATGGAAAGTATTATGAATGGTATCTAAATGATAAGATAGCTATCGTCGGGGAATATAAAAAAGGAAAAAAATCCGGCAGGTGGATTGAGTACGACGAGAGCGGAAAAACTATTTCTCAGCATGAGTTTGAGAACGGACTCGAAGTTCCCTCCGCCTATGAAATTAAAAAATAGGTGACGCTCCTGAGTAAGAGAGCCCATTCGATGTTGGCGCGTCCAGGCACTGGGATTGCAAAGCTGATCGGTATGGCAAATACAATTAAAAACTTTGATTATTTGGTGGGGCAGATAGAAGGCATGAGTGAGAGGCAATTGCGTGCGCATTTTGGCCTCTATCAAGGGTATGTCAAAAAAAGCAATGAGATCGAAGAGAAATTAAAAAATGCCGACTCAAAGAGTGCAAATTACAGTTACTCTGAATACTCTGAGTTGCAACGAAGGAGGGCCGTCCCCTACAACGGCGCTTATCTGCATGAATTATTCTTTGAAAACTTATCGGGCAAAAAAACAGAGCCTAGCCCAGAGGTAAAGAGTGCGATTGAGACCGCCTACGGAAGTATGGAGACTTGGTTGGGAGATGTCCGAGGTGGTTTACTTTCAGCGTATGGCTGGGTTCTGCTGGTGAAATCTAGGAAAGATGGGACGATACGAAATATTGTAATAGAAGAGCATCACCGTGGTGTGTTCATTGAGCAAGATATCCTCTTGGCCTTAGATGGATGGGAACATGCTTACATGATCGACTACGGGACTGCAAAAGCGGAATATATCGAGGCATTGACTAAAAATATTGATTGGGAAGTTGTTAATCGCCGATTTCAATTTTCTGAACGTTCGGGTTTAGAAGCTGCTTAGTTTGGGAATAATTATTTTTTGAATAATCCGTGAGCTCCCTCTTTTGTGAGAGGCGACATAGGGGAGAAGATTGGCGTCTTCCTCTTCGGTGGGGGGCTCCGTTTTTTCAAATCGAGCGGGCGCTTGAAACGGCGAGCGGCGATATTTGCCACCTCGTGTGTCAAGCCTGCTTCCATCTGAGGAGAGCGCAAAAAAAATAATAAATGTTATAAAAATACTAAATTTTTTCTTCAGAGATAATTAAGAATATCGCTATTTTAATTAAATAAAAGAAAAATTAATTAAACAATTAACTTAAAACAATAATAAAACAGTAATCAAATAATTACATATTAATTTGACGCTTATCTACTGCCAATGCCGCTTCTTTGACGACTTCCGATAAGGTAGGATGAGCGTGGCAGGTCCGAGCAATATCCTCGGCGCTTCCTCCAAATTCCATAACAGTTACGCCTTCAGCTATTAGATCGCTAGCCCACGGCCCGACGATATGCATTCCGAGCAAGCGGTCAGTTTTTTTGTCGGAGAGTATTTTAACCATTCCTTCGGACTCTTCCATGGCCTTGGCTCTGCCATTGGCCATAAAAGGGAATGTTCCAGATTTATATTCAATACCTTTGGCTTTCAATTCTTCTTCGGTCTGGCCAACGCTTGCCAGCTCTGGCCAAGTGTAGATAACATTCGGAATAGCCATATAATTGACATGACCCGCTTGCCCGGCCATAAGTTCTACGGCTGCAATTCCTTCTTCTTCTGCCTTATGAGCGAGCATTGGCCCTGCAATAAGATCCCCTACCGCATAAATGCCAGGAACAGAGGTTTGGTAATGAGCGTCAACAGGAAGTACGCCGAGTTTGTCAGTTTTTAGACCCACGGCATCCAAGCCCAAGCCTTCGGAATAAGGCCGGCGCCCTGTAGAGACTAGAATTTTATCACATTCTAATTGGATTTTAGTTCCAGACTGGAGCTCTTCCAAGTGAACCGTCATTCCTTTTCCGTTTTGGCTGGCTCCGGTGCATTTTGTAGAAAGTTTGAATTCCATTCCCTGTTTAGTCAGAGATTTTTGAAGTTCGGCGCCGATTTGCTTATCCACGATGGAACAGATGCGGTCCTGAAATTCAACAACGGTAACTTTGGCTCCCAATCTTAACCAAACTGATCCAAGTTCGAGACCAATAACTCCGCCGCCAATTACGACTAAATGTTTCGGGACCGCGGTTATTTCCAACGCTTCGGTCGAACTCAATATGTTTTTGCCATCGAAAGGAAGAAATGGAAGCTGGGTAGGCACGCTACCGGTAGCTAATAGAACCCGAGTAGCTGAAACGGTTCTCTTTTTACCATCATTATCAATTTCGATCAGTCTCGCTGGGCCAGGACCAGGCATTAATTTTGCGGTCCCTGTAATTCCCTCAATTTTATTCTTTTTAAAGAGGCCTGCGACTCCATTGACCAGCTGGCGCACAACGGCATCTTTCCGTTTCATCATTTGTGCAAGGTCAAGCTGTACTTCACCGACTACAACGCCGTGTTTCTGAAGCTTGGTTTTAGCATGATGAAATTGTTCACTCGAATCCAGGAGGGCTTTTGAGGGGATGCATCCGACATTCAGGCAGGTCCCCCCGTAGGTTTTCCCTTTTTCAATGCAAGCCGTTTTCATTCCAAGCTGTGCGGCACGTATTGCAGCAACATAACCTGCCGGGCCACTACCAATGACGACTAAATCAAATTTATCTTCTAACTTTTCTGATGCCATGACTAATATTCCATTCCGAGTTTTTCAGGATGCTCCAAGAAGTCTTTTAAGTGAACTAGAAAGGTAACCGCACCTTTGCCGTCGATCAGTCGGTGATCGTAGGACAGAGCGAGGTACATCATAGGACGGATCTCTACTTTTCCCTGAACTGCGATCGGGCGTTCTTGAATTTTATGCATTCCCAAGATGCCACTCTGCGGAGGGTTCAAAATAGGAGTTGAAAGAAGAGAGCCGTAAACCCCACCATTTGAAATTGTAAAAGTTCCGCCGGACATATCTGCGATGGATAGTTTACCATCACGAGCTTTCACGGCGAGTTCACCAATTTTCTTTTCAATTTCAACAAAACCCAGTGGACCCACATTTCGAACTACGGGAACGACTAAGCCGCGTTCGGTACCCACTGCGATACCTATATCATAATAGTCATGATAAATGATATCCCGGCCATCCATTGCTGCATTGACTTCTGGAACTAGCTTGAGCGCTTCGACCGAGGCACGAGTAAAAAATGACATAAAGCTGAGAGGCACTCCGTGCTTCGCTTTAAAGGCATCTTTATGTTTATTTCTGAGCTCCATGATGGGACCCATATCCGCTTCATTAAACGTTGTCAGGATAGCAGCCGTATGCTGAGCTTGGACAAGACGTTCAGCAATACGAACTCTCAAATTCGACATGGGAATACGACGGTCCCCTTCACGGAGAGTCATAGGGGCTGCTGCCACTTGCTGTGGAGCGGGTGCCTTAGGCTGGGAGGGCGCCACACTTTGAGATGCCGATTGAGATTGCAGAAGGTCGCCTTTAGTAACTCGACCGTCCTTCCCAGTTCCAGAGATTTTAGAGGCATCAACACCTTGTTCAGCAATTGCCTTGCGGGCGGCCGGTCCTGGAGTAAACCCAGTTCCTGTTGTGGAAGGAGCAGATGGACTTTTGGCTGTTGATGACGCACTCGGTGCGGTCTTTGACGAGGCCGAAGGTGCTTCTGCTGATGCTGTTACCGAGTCGTCGATCTCAGCAATAACTTCGCCTACCGGAACGCGTTCTCCATCTGATTTTAGAATGGTAAGTGCTCCTGAGAATTCAGCTACAATTTCAACTGTGGCTTTATCAGACTCAATTTCTAGAAGAAGATCTCCGGACTTAACAACTTCGCCATTTTTTTTTGTCCATTTTAGAATACTGACTTCTGTAATGGATTCTCCAACGGACGGTGCATTAATATTATGTTTCATAGTGTAGAGCCTTGTGAATGAGTTTTTCTTGTTCGATTTCGTGAATTTTATGCGAGCCCACTGCGGGAGCCGCTCCGATTTCACGTCCTACATAGTGAATGGGGCGATTTCCTGCCCTTTCCTGGAAGAAGCTATATCCACCGCTCCAGGTGTTGAAAACAAAGCTCCATGCGCCCATATTTCGAGGTTCTTCTTGGACCCAAATTAAGAATTGTGCGTTCTTATATTTTGCGAGGATTTGTTCAAGTTTGACCTCGGGCCAGGGGTAAAGTTGCTCAATTCGGACGATTGCGATCCCGGCTAGCTTCTCCTGCGTTCGAGCAATCAGTAAATCATAATAAACTTTGCCAGAACAAAGCAGGACTTTTTGAACAGCGTCTGCTTGCTCTTGTGTTTGATATTCCGGATCATCCAAAACCTCTTCAAAGAAACCATTACTCAGGTCCTTGAGTTCTGAAACAGCAAGAGGGTGTCTGAGTAAGCTTTTAGGAGACATGATGATCATCGGTTTACGGAAGTCTCTATTCACCTGTCGACGCATCACATGGAAGATCTGCGCTGGTGTGGTTAGGTTACATACGGTCATATTGTTTTTGCCGCAAAGCTGGAGAAATCTTTCTAACTTTGCACTCGAATGCTCAGGGCCTTGGCCTTCAAAGCCATGAGGTAGGAGCAGGACTAGGCCACTCATTCGTAACCACTTAGATTCAGAGGAAGAGATGAACTGGTCAATAATGACCTGAGCACCGTTTGCAAAATCTCCGAATTGCGCTTCCCAAATTACAAGTGCAGTAGGACTGGCAATGGAATAGCCGTATTCAAATCCTAAAACCCCAGTTTCCGATAAGAAACTATTATGAACATCAAATGGGATTTGCCCTTCTTTGATATGATTGAGAGGTATGTATTTCTCACCGTTCTCAAAATCATGAAGAACTGAATGCCGATGGGTAAACGTCCCTCTTTCGACATCTTGGCCGGAGAGCCTTACCGTATGTCCTTCTTCAAGAAGAGATGCGTATGCCAGAATTTCGGCGTTTCCCCAGTCGATTCCTTTGCCTTCAGTAATTGCTTTGGCGCGACTATCAAAGAATCGAACTAGCTTGGAGTGAAGATGAAAACCAGCTGGAATGGT
>JBDSKY010000314.1:0-6062 GCA_039916675.1 Bdellovibrionia bacterium | reverse complement strand
GATTGGGATGACACCTAAATAAAAATGCCGCCGCCCGGATCGCTTCAATCAACCCAACGGCGGCATGAGCAAACCTGGCAAGAAACTCAAGAGATTACCGAAGACCTCGGATTCGTACCTGTAGAGGACGACTGATTCTCTGACAATTGGCCGCCAGGAATTGATTTAAGACGATTGGGCTTGTTTTGTTCGTACCAAGTCCGAGTGACCTCTGCAGCCACACCTTGCGCCCCTAGACCAAATGCCAAACCAAGCGCCAATGACAAGGAAGCCACAAATCCAATAAAAAGAATATTTATAGCTACCGCTCCAATTCCAACATGATTTAAAGCCGCAATAATGGAAAATCCCACGATCCCGTAACGACAGATCGATGCGATGACTCCAGGGCGCGAAACGCCCGACTTCGCCATGGCTTCCCGCACAATATTTGAAACGAATTGTCCCAAATATAGCCCCACCACTAAAATCAACATGGCCACTGCTATATTGGGGATGAATAACAGCATACTTGTCATGATTGCCGTAATTTGCGGCATATTGAGAAGGTTAGCCACCGCCTGAAGAAACAACAGACGAATAAACCACTTAGCCAAAAATCCAATCCCATGAGAAAATTTGAAACGCCCCTGCGGTCCGATCATGAATTCTGACAAACCCGTACGCTCCGTGGCGTGATCAATTTTTGTTGCCACAAGAATTCTCTCCACTAACCTGGCGATCATTGAAGACACCATCCAACCGACTACTAAAACCAAAATCCCACCGATTAAAGTTGGAATGTAATTCATAAAGACGGTCAAAGCAGAATACAGTGAATCTCGAATTGTCACTATTTGATTGGGCATATTAAAGCCCTCCTTAGCCCGATACCTGCAAGCCGCGTCTCATCTTTGCAGGGATTCACGAAAGCGAACTAGAAATTTCGTAGGCTTAGGCTTTAGGAACGGGCTTTGTCCATCTCTTGGATAACCACGCGCGTGCATTCTCTATAAGCTGCTTGTCAGTGGGATCAAATTCAAGGTAGGCGGTATAAATTTCTTCTCCAGGATTGAGCTCAGAGGATACAATGGTGACCATGAGAGGTTTATCGCGTCCAGAAATTTCTCTTATGACTTCGCCCTCAAGATGCACAACGGACCCTTTTAAAATCAAATGTTTAGAAATGATAGTAAGTCCGCTTTCCTCTACTTGTGAAATTTTCGGATTTAAATGTAAATGAGTCTCTATTTCAGTCTGATAAATCCCACCACTGTTCGTCTCCCCGAGGGAAAATCCCAGTTCGGCGGTTTTAATATATTGAAGTAGTTTTGCAGTCAGGACTTCCCGATCCAAGGGCTTTAAAAGGTAATCGTTAGCACCCATTTCCAATGCATGAGAAATCACCTGTCGTTCCTTATCGGAGGAACAGATGATGATAGGCATATCAGGGTTTCCCAATTGCCGAAGGCTTGCGATCAGATCATAACCTTTCTCATGGGGGCCTAGGTTCAGATCTACAATGCATAAATCAGGAGGGTGCGTTTTAACTTTTTTTAGAACCGCTCTTGAACTTTGAAAAGTCTCGCTCCTGATTCCATATCTCTTTAATACCAACGCAAGAAGGGAATTAAAAGACTCTTCATCATCAACAACATAAACCAGAGGAACCCGATCCGCGCTCAAATCGCACCGTTCTTTTTCATTTGTTTCGAAATTGTTTCCTTCAATCCCATCACGTTGATATCAGCGATATAACGACCCGACAGATTTCGGCCTGCGGTATCTGAGCTGGACATCAAGACACACCCCGCTAGATTGACTCTATTGATTGAAGGAGGAACAATATTAATGGGACAATTCTTGGCGAGTCGTACCGGAGATACTAAAATGAAATTTGTATTTCCGATACCGGTGACTTGCGCTTTAATTTGCAAAGACACCTCAGGCAAAATGTATGGAAACGTGTAACGCATATATTCGAGTGAACCTATGTGTTTTATCACCCTTTGGCTCAGGGTCACTGTATTGATTGGTTTTAGGACATAATTGTTGGCGCCGAGTGATAATGCCTTGTTTACCGATTCCTTATCGCTACGACTGCTGGCGACAATTACGGGTACTACCTTAATTTCAGGCGTCTGTGACCGGATAGTCAGAAAGTCGAAACCGTTTATACCCGGCAAGTCCAAATCCAAAATAATCAGGTGTGGTATTTTATCCTTTAAAATATCCATCGCTAAATCTATGGTCGTGGCCTCCGTTACAACTAAACCCAGGTTTTCCAATATCTTTCGCTCTAAATACCTGACTTCCTCGGAATCATCGATAATTAGAACATTTTTACCCTGAACAGACATCGACGCTCCTGATAGTTTAGCGGTAACACTCCACTTCGATACCCTACTTAACTAATTTCTTAATTATCTAATATCTAAACTTTACTTAATCGAAGCCTAACCTGTCAAGGAGAGTTCAATCGTAATACTCTTGAATTGTGTAAGGTATTCCAGGGTTAAGGCCCGATGTTCAGTGCCTAACCTTCACTTCAAACTCCAATCCATTTTCGTAAATAGGCAAAAACTAAATATATTGACATCTATTATAGCGACGATAAACGAACGCAACGAGTCATTCACAAACGAGGGTTACATTAGAACATCTTGAGTTCCAGGGACCAGCTAACAAACAACTTCGTGCTATTCCCACTCAATAGTAGCTGGAGGCTTAGACGAAATATCGAAAACTACTCGGTTTACTCCGCGTATTTCGATACAAATCCGAGACGATACCTTGGCCAAGAATTGTGCCTCAAACGGATACCAGTCTGCAGTCATACCATCGGATGACGTCACCGCTCGAAGAGCGATCACGTGGTCATGGGTACGCCCGTCTCCCTGAACACCTACGCTCTTGATGGGAAGAAATACTGCGAATGCTTGCCAGATTTGGTCGTAAAGACCTTCCTCACGGATAGCATTGATAAAAACCTCATCGATCTGCCTAAGCAGCTCTAAACTCGGAGTAGTGATTTCACCGATTACACGCACCGCAAGTCCGGGTCCTGGAAAGGGATGACGTCTCAGGAAACTCTCCGGCACGTTCAATCTTCGACCCATTTCGCGAACTTCATCTTTGAAAAGCTCACAGAACGGTTCAATCAGCTGGAAACGCAGGTTTTTAGGTAGGCCCCCAACATTGTGATGGGACTTAATGGTTGCGGCGTGTTTGTGCCCGGGGCTAGATTCTACGACGTCGGGATAAAGGGTACCCTGCACTAAGTATTGAGGCAATGACCCTACGGTCTGGGAAATCATCTGCGCGGCTTCTTCAAAGCTGGAGATAAACTCAGATCCAATAATTTTGCGTTTCTGCTCGGGATCTGAAACTCCCTGCAATTTGTTCAGAAATCGTTCCGAGTGATCCAGACAGGTGACCGGAAGATGAAGATTTTTACTAAACATCTCCATCACTCGTTTTTGTTCATCCAAACGAAGGAGTCCATTGTCGATAAAAAAGCAATGAAGCCGATCTCCAATCGCGCGACGCACAAGAGTAGCCGCAACAGCAGAATCCACACCCCCCGACAATGCGCAGATCACATGATCAGTAGGACCGACTTTGGCGCGAATTTCGACAATTTTCTCTTCTAACACTGAACCCATGTCCCAGTCCGGACGAAGGCCCCCAAGGCCAATAAGAAACCGAGCCAAGAGATCTCGGCCGTTCTCAGTATGAGTGACTTCAGCATGAAACTGGAATGCATAAATTTGGCGAGCTCGGTTCTCCATAGCAGCAATAGAACCCGAAGCACTGCGAGCAGAGATAGTAAATCCAGAAGGAACATGCTCAGTTTCGTCACCATGACTCATCCAAGCTGTAAACGGAGTCTGCAGAGTACGTCCTGAAGATTTTTCAGGGGTTGCAGAGCTTTTCGATTCTACTTGAATCGAAGGAGAGAAAAACTCTGAATCCGCAGATGGACGAACTTCCATTCGACCATATTCACGGACTTTAGCTTTCTTTACTTCTCCACCCATACTTTTGGCCAAAAGCTGCATGCCATAACAAATACCTAGAAGAGGAATCTTATTCTCTTCCTGATACTTCAAAAAATCTAAAGGTAATTGAGGAGCATCACTATCATAAACAGAAGAAGGCCCCCCCGAAAGTACAATGGCCCGAGGAGAAAACCCCGCCAGTCGCTCCAAGCTGACATCCGCCGGTAAAATCCGAGAATAAAATCCAAGCTCTCGAACCCGACGAGTTATTAATTGGGTATACTGAGATCCATAATCTAAAATAATAACCGTAGCATGTTTAGTATGACTGGAAGACGTATGTGAATTAATAGCATTACTCATAAACACAACTCCTAAAAGGCAAAAATTTCTCTACCGACGCGACTCGACTCTATAATTAGGGGCTTCCTTCGTCACATCCACATCATGGGGATGACTCTCGATCAAACCGCTATTCGTAATACGAACAAACTGTGCGCGTTCGCGAAGCTCCTCAAGCGTGGGAGTTCCGCAATATCCCATGCCCGCTCTTAGACCACCCAAAAGCTGGTGAACGTTGAAAGAAAGGCTCCCGCGATAAGGAACTCTACCTTCGATGCCTTCGGGAACTAGCTTACCCACTTCATCAACATCATTTTGAAAGTAGCGATCTTTTGATCCCTGTGACTGAGCCATTGCGCCTAAGCTGCCCATACCCCGATAAATTTTATAAGAGCGCCCCTGGTAAAGCATCATCTCACCCGGTGCTTCATCAGTGCCCGCAAAAAGGGAGCCGATCATTACTGCACGAGCACCAGCGGCCAGTGCCTTCGTAATATCGCCACTATATTTAATTCCACCATCTGAAATGATGGGGATTCCATATTTCTTGCCGATCTCAACTGCCTGCTGAACTGCGAATAACTGAGGAACACCGATCCCCGTAACCACACGTGTAGTACAGATGGAGCCGGGGCCAATTCCTACTTTAATAGCATCCGCTCCTGCATCGATCAGGGCCTTAGTGCCTGTGGCGGTTGCGACGTTGCCGCCGATGATATCCACGCGGTGACCAAATCTTTTCTTCAAAGCAGCAACAGCCTCAAGAACGCCACGGGAATGTCCATGCGCACTATCGATGAATAAAGCATCTACGCCGGCTTCTACAAGAGCCGCAGCACGCTCCAAACTCTCTGGACCTACTCCCACCGCTGCCCCGGCTAAGAGGCGTCCGTACTTATCTTTATTTGCGTTAGGGTAAGCCTGCTGTTTCTTAATATCTTTGATCGTAATCAGACCGCGAAGGTATCCTTGAGAGTCGACGACTGGAAGTTTTTCTACGCGATTTTCTTTAAGAATGCTTTTAGCTTGATCAAGAGTGGTGCCTTCAGGAACCGTGATCAAAGGCATTCTAGTCATTCGAGCTTCGACCAGCTGGTTTAAATCTTCTTCAAAGCGAAGATCGCGATTAGTCAAGATTCCCACTAATTTAAAACCCGTGCTGTCTTTTACAGTAACCGGAACGCCTGAAATTTTAAAAGTTTTCATCAAATCAAAGGCATTTGAAATTTTAACATTCGGTTCAACAGTGATGGGATCGATGATCATGCCCCATTCACTTTTTTTAACTTTCTCAACTTCAAAAGCTTGCTCTCGAATGGAGAAGTTTTTATGAATGACCCCCAAGCCCCCTTCTTGAGCCAAGGTAATGGCAGTCTTGCTTTCGGTTACCGTATCCATCGCAGCGGAGATGAGGGGGATGCTGAGTCTGATCCGCTTAGTGAGTTGGGTATCCAAATTAACTTGGGAAGGAAGAACTTCCGAATAACCCGGCAAAAGGAGAACATCATCAAAAGTTAAAGCTTCATCTAAATTTTTCATCTAATTTCCCGTGGCGGAAACCCCGGCATTTATGCCGAGGGGAAGCCACGTTCCTTTCTTAAATTGTGTGCGGCTGAGAATCCCGGTCTCTGCTAGACCAAGCCGAAGCCGCACGGCTCCGGTCCACAAGAGTTTGCCACAGAACCGAATACTAATATAAAGTATTCCTCGCTGAGGCGCCAAGTAGTGCGTATCTTTGCG
>JBDSKY010000313.1:0-6892 GCA_039916675.1 Bdellovibrionia bacterium | reverse complement strand
ACCGTTGATTATGCTGTCTATATTATTAGGAAAATAACAGCCTGTTCCCCAGGTACCAGGATGGTTACGCTCACTATATAGCTCTTCCCTCGTGAAATAATGGATTACTGCAAGCGATTTACCAGGTCTTTGTTCTGTTCGATGGGCTTGAGAATCATGGGCTCCTAACAGAAGAAATACGGAAACAACTAAAATATGCTTAGTAATTGAAACTATTGCGGTGTTTCTCATATTATTGGCACGACCCTGTAAAGTTTAAACCAGAAAGGAGGCCATTCTGGTCGGAGACTAATTTGACCTGACCGAAGCCGCCGAATGCATTCATTTGGCCAGGACTTGTGACATGACAGTAATTGGTGTTGTCATAAATTTTATAGACTTCACAGAGGTTCTTCTGTCTAATAAAGCCGTTAAATTTAGCAAAGCCTGGATTATTACGGTTCTTAATTATCTTGTCGAAATCAGTTTGAGGTAGGACTACCACTTGGCCAAACCCGCCAAAACATTCCATAGTATCGGGGTTTCTGACGTGGCAGTAATTGTCTTCGTAAATTTGAAAAACAGGGCAGGTGTTGTGGACTCGGTAAAAGCCGGTATTTACTGGGTAGCGGTAGGTCTTACACAAAGGTGCCTTCAAAGGTTCGTCGTTTATTTAAAGTAGGTTCATTGTGGCTAGAATGTTTTCTTTAATATCAGTGTTATTGTGGGCCCTGATACCCGCTACAAATTCCGCGATTCCTGCAGCCAACGCTTGGCTAATGGGGCGCGCCTGAGTCTCTAAGTCTTCCATGTCATTCAAAATAGGACAAACAAAATCTTCATACGTTTTCTTAGCAGTAAGCAATTCTCCTAAAGTGGAAGCATGAGTAAGTAATGTATTTAATTGATTGGTTTGCGTTGGAACATTAGTACTATATTTCTCGCTGAAACCTTTGTATTTTTCTAAACATGGCGTAGATGCGCCTTCTCTAGCATGCTCTGCTGTTTCATCAAGGTAGGATTGAGGAACAGTACGAGCAAGTTTAACCTTCAAAATGGTATCAAACCAGCTTCGGGGGCCGTGCCAGCCAAAGAAGTTAAAACACTCGGTATTGCGTTTGGCGTACATTGATACGTTTATTCTTTGTACGTTGTTCTGAGATGGAAAATAGGAAACATTATAGGAACCGTAATAATTATTGTGTCCTTTCGGATTTCTGCTTAATTCGCTCTCTTCTATGCTGACGAAGCGGTAGGGTCCGTTGTTTGGCACGTCGGCCCCTGTAGTGCCTTTACTTTCTGCATTTGAAGGGGAACACGCAATATGTACAGGGATTTGAATCTCTATTGTTTCTTCAGCGGCCTGAGCTATGTTGATGACCGCAAAAATTGCAAACATGAGAATAGAGTAAATTGACCCGCTTTTCACTTGAACTACTCCCTTGATTAAACGAACTATTCCGCGAGTTGCCTATTTGCGAGCGGCATGCCAGGTATAAGCTATTGAAAAGAGAAGGTCGAGTATTTATTTATTAGGTACTATATAGTCAGTTGACTAAAAGTTGGACACAAAAAGGGTGAAATGCGGTGAAATGCTGGACATAGCGCTTGAGTTCGGCAACTGGTATGGCCCAAAGCTTTTACCTGCTAGGAATGGGGTAGAAGTCTCCGAACTGCTTAAATATCGACTTAGCGGCGACCATAACCCAGCCCACTTGGAGGCGATCCTTAATCCACTCACGGTGCTGAAATAAAAGCTCCTCTACCTCGGATAGAGCGACTGGAGGTAGACATACAATCCCGCTGAGATACCCAGCTGCATTGGCCTGCTCTCGCAGTTTTCGGACCCGCCGCTTACAAACATGTAGGTCTTGGGCGAGTCTGTTTATTCCCTTGCCAGAAATTAATAATTCAACGATCTTTCGATCCATAAGCCTTCTCCGTGTCTTCTTGGTCACGATATTTCCCCCATGTGTTTTTCATTTGCAGTGAAAATTATGTAGGGAGAAATCGTAACCTATTTTGATCGGAGGGGTCGGCTAGGGTGAGAAATTTTCAATTCGAATGAATCTCATTTGATTGAGAATTTTCACCCCGTGCCTGGGAACCATTTATTAGGGGATTTTCCCCTCACAAAGGGGGGGCATTGGGTGGGATTTTTCTCCCCAAAATGGGGGTGGTTAGACTGGGACAGAACGGTCACAGTCAAAAACCGTTCCGCAAGCCCGAAAAGGAGATGCTAGTCCGGGTACATTTGTTATTTGGAGGGGTTGGCAAGAGCTAACAAAAATGACTCAAACGTGGGAAATATTTAAGTGAACTCTGACTTAGAAAACTCCCAGGTTGACTTCGCGGTCTAGTGGTTTCGCTGACCCTTGTTTTTGTGAAAATATTCCTCGATGGCAAGCACGCTCTCTTGGATAGATTCATTCTGGCAAACCGAGGATGTAATTTTTTGGAACGCATACATTGTGGTGGTGTGGTCTCTTCCACCAAAGATCTTGCCAATATCTCGAAAGCCTAGCTGAGTGTGTTTCCGGATCAGATAGATAGCAATTTGTCTGGGCAGTGAGATAGCTCGAAGTCGGGTGGTAGCTTTCAGGTCTTTAACTTTTATACCATAAAATGTAGCGACTCCTTCTTGGATAGACTGTACCAGGTTGTTGATCCCTTTACCAAAAGCAGGGTCTACAAATTCCTGACGGTTAACGGAAGAAATGGCTGTAAAGCGACTTTGAGGTGATGAAGTATCTATGGGTCTGAGCTGCTGAATCGCATGGAGCAAATTTTGAGATTGCTGGTCATATTTCTGGTCGATCTGATCGAATTTCTGTTCGAGTTGTCCCATTCTTTCTTCTAGCGCTGGACGAGTATTAAGCTTTCGTCGAAACTCGACAAAAGCTTTCACAACAGCAACGTTGATTTCTATTGCGCGATCCGAATTGAGAATGCCTGACAACATGATGGCCCCATATTCGGTGAAAACCGTTGGCAAGAATTTTCGGTGTTTACCTTTCCTCGACTTTAAGGTCCCATTTTGTGACCTTAGAGAATCTTTAAAAGGCAAACTATTTGATTTTACAGCAGTTTCCCGATTCTCTAAGGTCACATTTTGTGACCTTAGAGAATCGTACTCCCCTTCCAGAAGTTGAAACATGAAATCTTCTCCTGGAAATCGCTTTTGATTGCGATACGCCGCCTGATTTAGGATTTTTGTTTTCACTTCGTAAAGATTAGCCAGGTCACTATCAAGCATCACTTGCCGACCACGAATGAAATAGATGCCTTGCTCAATTCTGCTTACCGATAGTTCTGTCGTCATATGAGTTTTACCTAAGGTGAAATTATCCGTTATTCTAAAGGGCAAAGCCTTGCAATGCTTGTTTCTAATCCTCAAAGAATTCTTTTGGGTTTGCTCTTACAATCTTGGCGATCGCTGCAATAGTTTCTATTTTTACGTTTGGACAATTTACCCCTTCCAGATGCTGAACATAACGCGGTGTGATCCCTAATTTTTCAGCGAGCTGCTCTTGTGTTAGGCCTTTTCTGTACCGCAATCGTTTCAAGTTTCTTGCAAATAATTTCCTAATTAAGATCAAAATTTACCCCGGTTCTGAAGCATCGACGTAGTTGTAGCTTCGGGATAATTTTGATCGCATCGTAGCATACTAAACACGTATCTGTAACTTCGCGTTTGTAGTTTTCTACTTGAAGCAGGAATTCGACCTCATGGGTGAATCATGCGAGTTCGTGCGCCGCATTATAGAGTTTAGGACGATCCTAGGAAGAATTTCGGCCAGATACAGTCTAAAACTTTTTAAAATTCGTCGAACCATTAGATAAAAAATATGCTCCTTACGGATTTGGAACCAATGTGAGGTTCCGGCACCTTTTGGCAGGCAGAGAAAATATTCATTGAGAACAGATAGTTGCGAACGCTTTTATTTTTTTAATATTTTCCAACATGGAATTGGAACCACTGTGGTTCCAATTCTTTCGAGATTAGGCGAAAGATTACTAAAATAAACCTGCCCTTGGGATGGCGCGGCATTGGATTCCACCGTTCTAAGTCTGCTCCAGCATCGACAAAGAGCCATCAAAGGGTTTCAGCCAACTACTTATTTTTCCAAACCTGCCAGTATTGAGGAGAAAGGAACACCCCCTGTGTATTTCCCAATATCGGCACAAATGTAACATCTGGGATTCCCAAATGCTGCATAACTGCATAAAGAAAGACCAACTGAGTAACCGCTCTGTCTGGCTGCGAATATCCTTTGGCTTTTAACTCAGCGTCTGTAAGAGGTGCCAGCTCTTGAATAGTTTTCCAAATTTTATCCAGCTTAAGGGAGAAGGATTCAGTAGCGAGTTTTCCAAGGCCAAATAGCGAATCAGAGCCGCCAAGACCCAAAACTTTATTATTCTTGGCAGTGCTTATCTTCTCCGTTAACCAGGCGGGTGCAGGCGGAATTTTTGTCGCAATAGTTCGAATTAACTTTGTCACTTGATCCATGGAAATCGGGTTTGGCGACGACGATTGTGCGAGACTCTTCTTCTGCACTTCTTCTATCATCAGGTAGAAAACTAAACTTGCGCCCAGTTGCCCTTGATAAATATTGTGCTCATCGCTAATTTGAAAACTTCGGTTACCACTATCCCAAATTGCCGCTACTTGGTCAGCTTTGAGTCCCGATTTTGCAATTCCAGTTTTAAAGCCTAGGTCCCCTTCAGCTTCTTGGGGAATAATTTCGATTGAAATTTTCAGTTCCCGCCTAATTTTTTCTAAAAAAAGTTCTGTGTTTTTTGAATCAAGTTGGAGAGCTTCGCGAAAAACTGCTGTGGCCACACCTTTGTATTCATCAATGGGTCCAAATTTCTCGGCCTGATGTTTCAATTTGCGTAGCACTTCGAAAGCTTCTGTCTGGATGTTTCGACTAAATTTATTATGGTTAAATTTAAAATCTTCACTTAATTTAAGATCTACGGAAGCCTCATAATAGCTTTTTTTGATGCTCAACTTCCCATCGTCTTTCGCTACATCTGCTACTTCAATTCGAGTTTTACCCGATCCAATATCTAGAGCAGCTAGTCGTTTGATTACGGTTTCGCCAGCCAAGGCGACATTTAGAGAAAATAGCAGGCTTACAGATAGAATAAAACGCATTAGATTCCTTAAATAATCAGAAGTTAAAAGCTCTCTTCAAGAGATGAAGGCGCGGGCAGTCGCTCATTTTTTCATAGGGGCCGAAGGACTTCTTGATCGTTCCCCGTATCGCTCATTCAGCTCAGAAGTGGTAATCTTACGAGTTCGCCAATCTTCATAGTTCTTAAGATCCTGAGCTCTTTTATCGCCAGCAGCTTTTTTACCAGTTTTAAGCAGATCGCCGAGCTTCTGCCTCATGCCTTGATTGTAAGCTTTAATTCGTTGTTTAGATTCTTGGAATTGGCTTTTTAACTTTTGTTTTTCTTCCGGTGTCAAATTGGTTTGTTTCAATTGTTGCTTATACTGTTGTTTCTGCGCTCTTAAATTATTCAATTCTTGGCTGTATTTCCCCCACTTTTCAGGGTCGCCATGAACACGCTCTATTTCCTTTTTCTCCGAGAAGCTCAAACCCTTATAAGCGGGATTATTCATATTCTTTAAAGTATTAGTATTCAGGCGAAGTTGTTCTGACATTCCTTTCGGTGCTGAAGGGGGCCTCATACCCGCAAAGAGGAGTCCTTGGTGAGGGCCCACGCCGCCTAATAGGCTCTCTAATAAAATCATATAAGCCAAATAGCGTTTAAGCATTTACTAATTATATCCTGCAAATCTTTCGATCGACAGAGATTAAAGAGTAGTCTAAAAGGCTTGAGTATGAAGCACCTTAGGTTGTTGTTTTTAGTGGGAATTTTGATGAGTATTCAATCCTCTTTTGCAGGAGAAATCCCAATAGTTTCGCGGGAGCAATTCAAGGTGGGGAATTATTGGGTCTGGACCTACTATACGGATGGCGATTTTTCCAAACCCTATTCATCTGAAAAGTATGAAGTCGTATCAGTCGAAGGAACTCGGGTTACTATTGAGCTTCAATCACGACCGCAGGATCGAGGAGAATTCACATCGAAGGTGCGTTTTCGCGCTGACTTTACGCAATGCGAAAACGCTTTCCAGAGGAGAGATGTGAAAGTCAACTTTATGGTCGCACTCTTTCCGCTAGAAAACGGAAATTGGGCGAAGACTCCTATTCCAAGTCCAGCTACTATTTTTGAAGAGAAATTTAACTGCAACCCGATTTTACATTCTAAGAAAAATTCGATGTATGAAACTCGCTTCGAAACAATGAAAATGCAAAGTGAAGCTTTCGAACTGTTTCAGCAATGGCCGAAGTATTCCAAATCTCAGATACTAGCTTTTTATTTTTTGGATCATCCTCAGCTAAAAGGAGTCGCATATAAAAAGGACTTTAATCCAAATACGTCGGGACATTACGAGATGCGATTAACGGATTGGGGATCGTTGCCTTAGGAGTTTCAAAAACTATATGAAAGTCGAATTCCTACAGCACGGCCTTCAGGACGGTAAGTACCGTTGTTTATGGTCCGCGAACAAAGGATGAGAGATGACTGTGTGCGTTCGCCTTTCACTCCTGAGGTCTCTTTTTTTCTTTGACTGGGTGTTTGGGTAGGCTAATGGCAAATGTCGTGTTGATACTGTTGTGAACTAGGCCAATAGTCCCGCCGTGACTCTCGATGAGCCCTTTAGCGATAGACAATCCTAATCCTGTTCCTTTTCCCACCTCTTTTAAGGTAAAAAACGGTTCCATTATCTTGTCTCGATATTCCGGGGCTATGCCAGTGCCACTGTCTATGACTAGAATTTCTACTTGATCGCTTTGCTCCATGATGTCTAGAGCAATCCATTTATTCTCACAAT
>JBDSKY010000312.1:0-4932 GCA_039916675.1 Bdellovibrionia bacterium | reverse complement strand
TGTTCTTTTGAGATTTGTCTTTTTCGTTCTTTTCGCCTTTTTCATCATCCGGAGTAATTTCAAGAGTTAAGACCGCATCAGGCTTGAGTGGCGCACCGTTAACGATAGATATCCGGTTAAAAATCCGATTCATGTGAAAGGTGAGATTTGACTCATTCTGACCTAAATCCCGGTATCTCACCATATCTTCTCGAACTACGTCTACCAGTGGTTTCCCATCCAGCTTCGTAATCAGATCTCCTACCTGCACCGGATACTTCTTATCCGATGGATCGATTGTAGGAAGTATCTCAGTGACGACAAGAGCATTGCCCTTTCTTTTTCCAGAAAAACCTAAGTAGGCCACCTTGGCGCGACCGGGAAGCGTGCCTGGACTTAGAGTCATGGAAGTATGAGCATCCTTAAAACTTGCAACAAACTGGAACATGAGATCGTAAAATTCTTCATTAGTTTTAGTATCGACGGCCCGCTGTAAATAATCTTCTTTCATCCTCTGATAATTAAACCCATGAAGGCCTTCTTTGTAATTAAGGGGGGCATAGTTCTCATTGAACTGAGAGTAGAGCCATTCCATATCTGCTCTTTTATCCTCTAAACTAAGATTTCGTCGGGGAACGGGCTCGCATCCAATCAAAAAAGAAACAAGCACTACTAGTTGGCAAACTCCCCAAAAACGATAATTTAAAATCTTCATTTCTTCCCTTTTACGTTCTAATCCACAATTCGTAGAGGGGCCAAACTTTAGGCGCTCGCTCTATAGGAAGTCAAATGGAAAACTGTTAATTAGTTCGATTTATTTCAAACTACCCAGATTAGATCTTTTTGTACCTTGATTTAATATATAAAAAGTGTTACTCCCATCTTCGATGAACGACAAAAAATTTAATATTTCAAACACTTACCATGCATTGAGCCTGCTCATTTTGTGCTCGAGTGAATTATGGGCCGGCAATGTACCGACATCTGAACTTTCAACTTCAGCCCTTCTGCCCCAACAGTTTTTGATGGGCGGATCAATTTCTGTCGCCATAAAAAATGAAACCAACTTTTTCCTAAAATCCAATGGCACCTACGATTTAAGCGGGGAAATGGAATTTCTAGAAGAAATAGAAGCACTTAAAAAATGGGCTGAATCAAGAGGTGAAGCCTCTTCTTCAGATGTTCCACACTTTTCTGGCTCTCCTTCGATTGAATATGAAATCTCGCACTTATTTCCCTCACATGTACGCCCTGTCGTTGGAACTACGCCGCCTAGACCGGGTCCAAATTGCTTTAACTGGGCTTTAATGGACGCAAAAATATTGGATGGCCAGCGCCTTGTTTCTCCGGAAGAATGGACAGCATCACTGCAACTCTATTGTAAACCTCGTTTAGTTTCTCAAGGAGAAAGACCGGAACCTGGAGATTTGATGGCGATGCGATTCTCCGAGGGCAACAATACGTTTACCGAGATCCACGGCGCTGTTTTTATCGGCAAAACTGTCAGCACCAAGAATGGACTATCGGAGTCCCAGCCTTACCAAATTTCACTTTTTTCAAGCGTCGCTGCACTTTACAATATTGATCAAACAGATGGATGTTTAGCGGCAGACCTAGATTATCCTAAACACTGCTTAAGCTTTGTAAATTATTATGATTGCAACCGAAAACATAGAGTCAAAAATGGCGATTTTGACAAACTGAAAGCCTTCCTTGATTCGACAAATATTCAAAAATTTATGAATTCAGCAGGGGAAAGTGGAAAGTTACCTGCGCGCTTTGAAGATTTGGTCAAAATTATTGCACGCCTTCGATTGCTCCGGATTAACGACCCCTTGATTAAGAATCTCCGCGACGGAATGGTTCAGTCTTTTTTAGGCCATCTTGAATATTTTCGCTGCGAATCTTACGGTTTACTGCTGGAAGGCTAATCTACTCACCCCTCCCTACTCTAATTTAAAGTTTGCAATCAAAGGAAAGTAACCCTATCAATAATAAGGCATTTCTGGTCTAGTTAGTTCATCTTCTATTTAATTTCAAAACAGCAAACCAAAGAACGATAAATTTATGCCGCAAAATTATATTTCCTTTCTTGAATCCGCACTACCAAAGCTCGAGTGGACGGGGATCACCGTTTTTTTTTCGTACTTCTTGAGTCAGTTTATTTTATTCTTACTTCAAAGGTCTCTTGAGCGTAACAAACAGATATCGACCTCGTTTTCCGTAAAAAAACATTTTTCGAAATCCGTCTTACTGCTTAGTTTGGTCTTGACTCTGAGAGCTGTGATTCCGTTTATGGATTTGAAAGAATCCTTGGAAAACAGGATCGATCAATTTCTGGGCGTTCTTTTGATCGCATCTATAGCCTGGGCGTTAGCTCGTCTTTTAAGTCTATTTACAATTATCGTTTACTCTCGCATATACGTAGACGTTGGCAATAACCTTAGAGAAAGAAAGATTCGAACTCAACTCCAGTTCATTGAAAAAATGATTCTTATTTTTATATACATCGTAGCAATCTCTCTGATGTTGATGAGCTTCGAAGGAGTCCGCCGGATTGGCAGCAGCTTAATTGCTTCGACAGGTCTCGCCGCAGTCGCACTCGGGTTTGCGGCTCAAAAGTCGTTGGCTAACCTCCTGGCGGGCTTTCAAATCGCTTTCACTCAACCCATTCGAATAGATGACGTTGTAATTGTAGAAGGGGAATGGGGAACGATTGAAGAAATCACGCTCACTTACGTTGTTGTGCGTATTTGGGACAAAAGAACATTAGTAGTACCCATCACTTATTTTCTTGAAAAACCATTTCAAAACTGGACCAGAAACTCCCCCGAACTTCTCGGAGTCGTATTTCTTTACGTGGATTATAGCGTACCGTTGCAGGAGTTGAGGAACCAGCTCCAAAAGATATTGGCTCAAACTTCCTTGTGGGACGGAAAGGAATGGGCTCTTCACGTCACCGATTCCACCGACAGATCAATGCAGATTCGACTTCTTATGGGTGCCAAAGATGCTTCTGATGCTTTTTCGCTTCGCTATCTGGTGCGCGAACAGATGATCTCCTATATTCAGAAACAGTTCCCTGAAAGTTTGCCTCAATTTCGAATTTTAAGTCTGGCCCCTACCATGCAATCGGTTGATGAACGTGAGCAGTTAGTGGCACAATTACAAACGTGAGTGAACCCCGCGTGGAGTTTTAACCGCGAGCTTGCATTCCTTCCCGCTTCGGACAGCGAAAAATTTGTTTTACAATGGGGCTGTACGGCTGTGAAAAGAAGGCAAGATAAATTTCAAGAGCTCCGATAAAGATCGCCAATCCTAGTCCGCTTGGATCCAAAAACACGTGGAAAAGAAAAATTTGAAGAATAACGGGTGCCAAAATCACCAAAGCAAGAGGAACAAATAATCCAGTCAAAAGCATAGCCCCCGCAAGCACTTGAGTCCCCGAAATCACTGGTAGAAAATACCCTGTGGCTAGCATCGCCGTAAAGAATGCGGCTGACTTCTCAGGCATAGGTGGCATTGGCATAAAATGAAAAAAACCATTCAATCCAAAAACGAAAAAAATCAAACCTAGTAAAATACGACTAATTAAAGTTGCCTTGCTCATACGAATATTCCCCTTTTTAATGATTGTCGCAGACCCTCACACACAAGCCAAATTAAAAAACACCGCCATTATTAAAATAATTATGAACATTACCTGGCTTTCGATCTTCAGAGTTCCTCAAGCAATGTAACATGGGGCATAAATCCCTTTCAGGAGGAACCCATAGCATACAATACAACGTGGCGTTCAAACTATGCTTCTAGTTAATTGACTCATTCAGGACAAAGGTCCAATAACATTCGGTATTCCGCGATATCGAAATAGGTTCCCTAGATATTGGTATAAAGCTGGCAGCGCTCTTTCTTATGACCACGACGATAGTTTATTCGAAATATAAAGATAATTATTTAGGGCGATGCGACGTTACAATCTACAGGTCATCCAGCGTCTTACGAATAGACAACAAGACTAGTTAGGGAACTAAAAATGACAAAGAAGCCAAAGATTCAGGACTATATAACACATAATCCACTTACAATTAAGAAGGATGCCTCAATCAAAGACGCGATCAGCTTTATGATAAAAAATTCTATTCGGCATTTACCAGTCACCGATGAGATGGGCCAAGTAGCCGGATTAGTTACAGACCGAGATATTAAGCTTGCCTCCTCTTTTGAGGGAGCAGAGCAAATGAAGGTGGAAGGAATAATGGTTTTACGTCCCTACTCAGTAGAATCCGTTGTCTCTTTAAGCGATGTTGCCCTCACTATGTCTGAATACAAATATGGGTGCGCTCTCGTTTTGCAAGATGGAAAACTCATTGGAATCTTCACAGCCAGCGATGGGCTTCGAGTCTTAGGTGAAATGCTTGAGGAATCCCAGAAAAGATTAGCGGCATAGGAATTAAAAGACTAAGCTGCTTTCCTGCGTGGGTGAGGGAAGTTTGGCTTGCTGAAATCGGCGGTTTCATTACTTCGATCCTCGGCAGGGCCTCGAACCGGGGAAAGATTTCGAGCAGTATTAATCAGTGCAATATGAGAAAGCGCTTGAGGGAAGTTCCCTAACTGACGTTTATTCAAAGAGTCATACTCCTCAGCAAATAGACCAAGGTCACTTTGAATCGATAGGAGCCTCTCAAAGTATTGCTTCGCTTCGGTGACATGTCCTTGGAGAACAAGGCAGTCTGCTAGCCAGAAGGTACAGGCTAAAAAGGCTCCTTCGCTCTCCGTTAATCCATCGTCGTGTTTTTCAGTTTGATAACGAATCAAAAAACCATTGTGCATGAGTTCATGTTCGATAGCTTTTACTGTGTTTACAATTCGAAGGTCTTGAGCCGGGAGGAATCCTACCAAAGGCAAAAGAAGCAGGCTGGAATCGAGGTTTCTCTGCCCATAAGCCTGAAC
>JBDSKY010000311.1:0-5158 GCA_039916675.1 Bdellovibrionia bacterium | reverse complement strand
AAAAAGGACTGTTAAAGGTTAAAAATAGTGTCTGGAAACGAGCATATTGTTGATTAACAATTCCCATTTGAATTGCAGTGTTAATATTAACAAGCAAAGTAGACATCCCAATTAGTAAAGGGAGCATAAAAATAAACTCAATTACGCTTTGACCTTCATTATTACTTTTGACTGTTTTGGTGGAGTTGGGAAATTCATAACCTTCGCTAGAGGTAAAAAAGTGAGCCATCTCTCCAATACTATCGGTGTTCCCTAAAGCCCGCCAGGAGGTAATGGCGATTAAATATAGCGTTAAGATTGTTAAAGTCACCTCGGTTTATCGGTTAAAACTTTGATTTACTTAAGTAATTGGTGATACAATGGCTTGACGGTAACGTATTATTGAAGGGGTTTGATGTGATGTGTTAAAACTGCTCGAGATCACCGCCACCGTGGCTTTGGTCCCACCTCGCGATTCTACTCTGTATCCTTGCTTTTGCCCTTGCCCTTGTTGTGAACATCATAAGCCGGGGGTGCATCCTCGGTCTCCGCTGCCCCTTCCGTCGTTTCAAAGATTTGTCTTAATCTGGATGCTTGCGCCTTCACTGCTTCGGAAACTTCGCCCAAATGTGCCAAGAGGTTTGGACTTGCAGACGGGAGCAACTCCACATCCATCACTGCATCTGTCGTTTCAGCACAAAGGAGTTCTGAGAAGACTAGAGTAGGAACTTTTTTAGAAAGTTTTGAAAAGGTCTTATGCACTGCTTTGTCTCTAGACAATCGATACTGCGCGCGTTCCGTAGATACTGATTGTTTACGCGCCTCGTTAATGGGTGCATCAACAGCAGCCTTGGCACCTAAAAATGCTACGATGGAGACTAAAATGGGGGACAAAATAACCATGCCAGGGATATCACGTGCTGTAAGAGGCTCCTCAAAAGAAAATTTTTGACCGACCCGGCCGTTTGTGGATACCCTCTCTTTTTCGCCTTGCTTGAAATAAAGACTCCAGGGGCTGACGAGTCGATCTTGAATCTCGACGAAAGCAAATTCCTGAGTTGTGAACAGCGGAATCTGTCGCTCAGAGCTGAGCGATTCGACTTTGGGTGTAGAGGCCAGACCCTTAAGTCCTTTTGCTATACAGGTCTTGTGCGCCCTGTCCCTAACGATTTGTTCCAAACGTTCCAGGTAACTCACGTTAGGTTTTTTCAACGCTCTTTCAATGCTACTCAAAGCCAAGTACATTGTAGATCCGTCCTTAGCTATGTCGATACCCTGTCCGGAAACCTGTATTTTTCCCGGAGAGGATTGAAGTGAACTTGCAGAAAGGTAACCAATCATAGGAGATTTCAACGTCTTTCCGTTTATGGAGATCCACTTGACTTCTAGGATACCATTCTGAAAACTACGCTGGACGGTCCCGCGAAACTCAAATGGTTTGTAAGCCAGCTTTGAGACATAAACCACATTTTCACCTGGCCTTGCTCCAGCGTCCGGCTTTTGCGTCTCCAGTGAAAATTGACTGTCCTCAAGAGTAACAGTCGTAGGTGAGACTAGTTTTATTCCGTTTTCCGTTTGGATTTCGATGGTGACTTTCTGAAGTTCCTGAGTAAGGTTCGAAACCTTAGAAAAATCCTTGATGACTCCCACCTGATGAGTGATGCCCAAGTCGAGTTCAGAAACGGGATAGGGAGCCTTTTTATCCCAAACTCCCTTTTCCTTATTTTTAAAATAGTTCTTTAGATCGAGCTTGCTGCCAATTTTTGCTTGGATTAGAATCGTAGCGCCCACCCTTAAACCAGGTGTTCCTGCATTGTCATCCAGATGTTCCACCTGGTCAGACAAAACGACCGCTGCAATTCCATGTTTGCTCTGAAAGCCAGAATCGAGCCAATTCACATGAACCATGCCATTGGAAAATACATCTAGGACTGTGCCGTGGAGTACCGCGTGCTTCTTGTTAACAACTAGACTTCCTCTAGAGTATCCATTTTTCTCAGTCACGCTGTCATGCAAATCAGAGACTGGCTTGTAAACTGAGGGCCCTCGATAAGGCATTCCATTCCGAAATTCAATTTTAACCTCAGCCATGCCGCCTTTTGAGACGTTCAATACTCTCCCAATCCACTGATCTTGCGGCGCTGGCCGACTTGAAGAGCTCGGAACGCTCAAACCATCAAGGTAGACCAGGTCGTGTTCCTTGATGGAGCTTGCTACAGCCACGTACGGTATCTGGAAGAAAATGGAAAGAATCAGAAGATATGCAGTGAATCGCATTACATTCCTTTGCAGTTAAGGGTCATTACACAATATATTTCCAATTATAAATGTATATTAAACAATTTGCAATTTTGTCTTGAACCGCCGTTACGACGGTAACGAAACCGAGCCCCAGCCCCAGACTCCGTACTACCGCCGCAGCGGACCACCGTGGCGGTAGAGTTTGAGTTAGATTTTTGGCAGTTCGCAATCGCCAAAGAATTTTAAGGTAATTCACTATCCACTAGTGATAGTTTTTGGCCATGTCGAGCGCTCCTATTTTTATTAGTCTCGTTTTTTTAACATCGACTTTCGCTGGGGCGCTGGGTTCTATCCTCGGACTCGGTGGTGGAGTGATTGTGATTCCTGTGCTCACCTTGGGGCTGGGAGTGAATATCCGCTATGCAATTGGGGCTAGTATCGTATCAGTGATCGCCACGTCGTCAGGGGCGGCCGCGACGTATGTTAAAGATCATATAACAAATATTCGTGTTGCGATGCTTCTAGAGGTCGCTACGACGATTGGAGCCCTATGCGGAGTCCTCGCCTCTGCTTTTATTTCTACTCAATGGCTCTATTTGGTGTTTTCTTTGATTTTGCTTTATTCGGCTTATTCGATGGGGAAGCAGAGCAGACAAAATCGGGCTCCACTTAAACAGGGGGATAAGTGGGCGGATAAGCTTAAACTCCATTCGAGTTATCCCGACTTAGCAACCGGCAAGGAGGTGCACTATTCAGTGACCGGTGTTCCATTGGGATTCACTCTGATGATGGGTGCAGGGGTAATTTCTGGGCTTCTTGGAATTGGAAGTGGCGCTCTTAAAGTCCCTGCTATGGACGGCGCTATGAAATTACCGATTAAGGTATCTTCGGCTACTTCGAATTTTATGATTGGTGTGACCGCTGCTGCTAGTGCGGGAGCTTATTATATGCGTGGAGATATTATTCCTCTCTTGGCAGCTCCAGTTGCACTGGGTGTATTGTTTGGATCGCTTTTTGGCACTCGTCTTATGATGCAAATGCCCACCAAAAAGATTAGGCAGATGTTTGTTTTTGTTCTTGTGTTCATTGCTTTACAAATGGGCCTCAAAGCATTTGGAGTCAGCATTCGGTAACTTCTTGTAAGAATTAGGTGATAATTATGGAAAAAACCGTTGAGACGAAACTTGATCGCTCAGAAGCACTTTTAGTGACGGAACAATGGATCGCGTTTGTACTCCGTTATGGCGTAATTCTGTGCGCGTTGATTATTTCATTTGGGCTTGTGCTGCGAGTATTTCATCTTGCTCCTGTGGCCGGTAATTCAGAGCAGATTGTAAGGGATTTGACCTCGGGGATTGTTTCGAAGGATATCCCGGTTCCCCGGTCTCTTTCGGAATTTTTGATTGGATTGAGCCAGGCCAGCCCCGATGTGTTTATATCGCTGGGACTTTTGGTCCTGATCGCACTTCCAATTCTTCGAGTGAGTATGACTGTGGTGCTTTTTTTAATCGAGCGGGATCTTATTTATCTTGGAATCACTCTATTTGTCTTATCGGCGCTACTGACTGGCGTTTTTATGGGTAAGGGGCTTTGAGATAGAATCAAGAAAATGTGAAATAGAAAGTAGCGCCCTGGTCTAAGCTCGCTTCGGCCCAAATACGGCCCCCATGTCGTTTAATGATTCTATTTACAGTACTCAATCCGATCCCGATTCCTTCGAACTGCTCGTTTGTATGAAGCCTCTGAAAGGGCACGAATAATCGCTCTGCATAGCGCATGTCGAAACCCGCTCCGTTGTCCCGGATAAAGTAAATAGTTTTTCCTTCATGGGATACTGTTCCAAATTCGATCTGCGTGTTGGCCTGATTGGATGTATATTTCCAAGCATTGGATAGAAGGTTGGTCATTGCAATCTGGAGCATTCGGAAGTCGCCTTCTAATCGGACGTTTTCAGCGATGGAAAAATTTGCGATCCTTTGAGGTGCAGCCTCTTGCAGCTCCAAGCTAATGTTTTTCACCATTCTTGTGAGATCTACCGGTTCAAACTCTAAACTAGTGATATTTATTTTAGATAACAGCAGTAGAGCTTCAATTAATTGTTCCATTTTATGAACGGCAGTATTCACCCTGTTAAAAAGATTCTGGGCATCTTGGTTCAGAGTGCTGAAATGGTCCTCTAGAAGAATCCCAACGAATCCTTTAATAGACCGTAAAGGGGCGCGTAGATCGTGAGAAACCGAATCGCTGAACGACTCCAGCTCACGGTTTGCCTCCACCAATTGAACAGTTTGACGATCCAAGTCCCGGTTGAGCCGCTGAAGCTTGGCAATGGATTCTTTGAAACCCTGGTGAGTTATTTCAAAAGCTCCAAGCGTCGCCATCAAAAGTTCGCCTGCGGCAGTGACCACCGCAGGTGCTGGAGTGGGAACACTTTCTAAGGTTAGGACAAGAACCTTTTGATAAATTTCAATAACCTGGAGCAGTCCTAGATTTGCGTCGATGGCTTTGCGTCCCAGCTCATATCCCTGTTGTAATCCGGCTTCACCTGATCCTGAGAGGAAGGATTTGAGAATATCAAAATATTCGTTAAAAAACTTAATTTCCGTTTCCGTCATGGCGATAGCCCGCCGAATTTGACGATTAAGACCGTTGCGTCATCCGTATCTTTTGAATATTGATTCAAAATTGGGTCGGCAAGATCCTGAGGTGCACGGCCCCAAACAGGTTCGTTTGTAAAATCGGATCGAATTCCATCAGTAGCAAATATCAAAGTGCTGCCTTCTTCGATGGGGAGCACTGAGACTCGAGGAGTTGGGCATCTACATCCAATGATTCCATTCTTTAGCAGGAGGATTTCTCTTTTCTGTTTGGAATCTTTGCGAGCACCCCAGATTATCCCGTCGACGTTTCCAACACCTGACCACGTGAGGGTCGACTC
>JBDSKY010000310.1:0-3049 GCA_039916675.1 Bdellovibrionia bacterium | reverse complement strand
TAGGCCATAAGTGCATCCATGATTTGACCGGAAGGTGCCTCAACAGCGTGAGAGGTCAGTTTATTAAATTGCTGGACAAAATGCTTGATAAGAATAGGAATATCGCTTTTTCGCTCCCTCAAAGAGGGGATCCGAAGAGGAATTACGTTCAGGCGATAATACAGATCTTCCCGGAACTCTCTCTTTTGAACAGCATCTTCAAGGTCCCGATTTGTAGCAGCAATAATTCTCACATCTACTTCAATCGTGCGAGAAGATCCTACGGGCTCAAATTGCCTGGTCTGAAGCACTTTCAATAATTTGACCTGAAGATGAAGAGGAATATCACCTACTTCATCTAAGAAGATGGTTCCCCCATGTGCTAACTCAAATCGCCCCTGGCGATTTTGGATTGCACCGGTAAAAGCACCTTTGACATGGCCAAATAATTCAGCTTCCAAAAGCTCTGATGGAATCGCTCCACAATTAACTACAACCAAGGGTTTCAAAGCCTTGGATGAATTTTCATGTATTGCGCGAGCAACAAGTTCTTTGCCAGTGCCACTTTCTCCTGTAATAAGCACTGTGCTATCTGTCTGAGAAACCTTCTCTATGGTTCTCAATAAGTTTTGGACCTCAGAACTCTCACCGACTAACGGAGATCGAAATGCGAGCATCAATGCTCCCCCCTTGAACCCTTCCTTGAGTTTATATCGTCTTTACCCTTACTAATAGGCTAAGCAAAGATTGCCCAGCTGTCAAAAGGAATTAAATAAGATTAACTGAAAGCGTCAAGAAGGGATCGAATCCACCGATCCGAATTAAGATCACCTCGAAAAATGACCCATAATAGGAGAAGGAAAATTTGTAGTCCTACTAGGCCCCACAAATAGTACTGCATTGAACTATTCTTACGTCGATAATAGATCCCTAATTCAAAAAAGATGAATGCAATAGGAACCGCCCACGCAGGATATATTCTGACTAAGGTAAACAGAAGGTGCAACATCCTTAGATTGTGAATGTCTCTTTAAAAATCGGCTACTTCAAACTTCGAAGTGAATTCACCTGATCTGTTTTTTCCCAAGTAAACTCAGGTTCTGCCCTACCAAAATGGCCATATGCAGCAGTTTTGAGATAAATAGGGCGCAGTAAATTTAGGGATTCAATGATACCAGCCGGGCGAAGCATGAAAACTTCTCTTGCGGCTACTTCAAGCTTCCGAATTTCAACTTTTTCAGTACCAAAACAGTTGACCATTACGCTTACAGGTTCTGCTACTCCAATTGCGTAAGCTAATTGGACCAAACAACGATCTGCGAGGCCAGCTGCAACTAGATTTTTTGCAATGTAGCGCCCCATATAGCAAGCTGATCGATCTACTTTTGATGGGTCTTTACCCGAAAAAGCTCCGCCACCGTGGGCACCATGCCCACCGTAGGTATCTACAATAATTTTTCGTCCTGTCAATCCGCAGTCACCCATTGGGCCGCCTACAACAAACCGGCCCGTAGGATTTATGAAAAACTTGGTTTTATTATCTAATAATTCCTTAGGAACGGTCTTATATACAACTTCCTCAATTATGGACTCTCGAATTTGCTTATAAGGAATTCCATCATCATGCTGAGAGCTGACGACTACTGTATCGACCCTATGAGGAACATTGTTTTCATATTCCACGCTGACTTGGGTTTTACCATCAGGTCGCAACCAACCTAAAGTTCCATTTTTGCGAACTTGGGAAAGCCGAAGCGCTAATTTATGGGAAAGATCTATAGAAAGAGGCATTAACTGTTCAGATTCGCGAACCGCGTATCCAAACATGATCCCTTGATCTCCCGCCCCTTGTTCACTTTGATTATGAATCCCTTGCCCGACCGTTACGCCCTGAGAAATATCAGGGGACTGTCGATCCAAAGTAACGACCACTCCGCAGGTCTTATAGTCAAAACCCTTATCTGA
The DNA here is from genome assembly GCA_039916675.1 of Bdellovibrionia bacterium. Classification (GTDB taxonomy): domain Bacteria; phylum Bdellovibrionota; class UBA1018; order UBA1018; family UBA1018; genus JBDSKY01. Next base: position 1,105 of record JBDSKY010000310.1, on the reverse strand, counting down.
GGAATCGTAACCAATATTCTTTACTGTTTCGCGCGCAATCGCAGCGTAATCTACCCGTGCGTTGGTAGTAACTTCTCCAGCTATGACAATCAAACCTGTCGTAACTAAAGTTTCACAAGCAACACGAGACTTTGGATCTTCTTTTAATAAAGCATCCAAAACCGAATCTGAAATTTGATCCGCTATTTTATCTGGGTGGCCTTCAGTAACAGACTCGGACGTAAACAGGTAGTGATTTTGCATTGGTATCCTGGTGCGAATTAGTACTACGGGTTGTTTAGTAAAAGCTTCTACATCTAACTGCTAATAGACAGACTACTAGTAAAATCTAGCTATCAAGATGAATAGGGAACTTAGGAGTCGTTCCTTTATTCTGTTCGCGACGCTTGCGAACTTTACCTTTACGAGCTTGGCGCACTTTACGTGCAGTCTTAGTCTTCATCATACGAGACGGCATAAATAACCTCCAAAACGGTGAAATAAAGGACTTAGCCCGGATAGGGGCCATCTGTCAAGGCCTTCTCGGCAAATCTAAAGCAGAAATTACCCGTCTGAAGGCCTGATGGCGTGATGATTGCTGGATGCAACCCTATGCTTTTTCATTCGTGTAAATTTCAGTCCAGCCTTCTTTTCCTATTAGAAGCTGCGATCTTGGAAATGTTTATTACTTTATCTGCTGGAGCTACCCTAGCTCTCACCTTCGAAAAACCGCCGTTAGTTTTTGGGCAAGGGGAGCAGAGATTACTTAGAATTCAAGGACTTAAAAAATATGCGCGCGGTAGTAATGTTATCCATATTCTTCCCCTAAAAGACAGCCCACACGCTTCTCACTCTAACTCCCTCCTTGCATCCGAAAGTCTGCTCATTAAAGGAGTTTCTCCCGGACTTGGAGATTTATGGGTCTGGAAACAAGATGGGAGCTCCGAACATCGATCAATCCGAGTTCAAACCAAGATGACCGGAGGTCTTAACCCAGCGCTAGAAAAGGCTCTAGGAGGTCTCAACGAAGTTGAGGTTTTATATACGGGCAGAGGTGTAATCTTAAAAGGTACAATTCAGAGTCAAACAGAATGCTCTCTAGTAAAAGGATTGGCCAAGAACTACC
>JBDSKY010000309.1:0-3882 GCA_039916675.1 Bdellovibrionia bacterium | reverse complement strand
GATGATGTTTATGACTTTCTCAGCCATTTTGAGAATTACCCTCGATTTATGTCTTACGTTCAAAAAGTTGAAGTTAACGACCAAGGAGGGCTCAGTTGGACGGTGCAAGGACCCGCTAGGATAAACTTCCATTGGAATACTTCTTTAGGAAGGATGATTAGGAATAAGGTTATTAGTTGGCAAAGCTCGGACAATTCACTCATCCGAAACTCTGGAGATTTCCAATTAAAGGACTTAGCGGGTGAAGGTACGGAGCTTCAAATCGAGCTTTCCTACGCACCTCCGGTAGGGGCTCTAGGGTATGCAGTTGTGCACTATTTAGGTTTTGACCCAAAAGAAAGAATTGATGAGGATCTGCAGGTCCTAAAGTCTTTAATTGAAAAGAGTTTTTCACCTGACGTAGAATTGGCAGATTTTCATCGTGCGTGACAATCGCAATTCAATAGATTGCAAGGAAAACTAAAAATGAAGGATACGACAGCGATCGATCGAATTATTTGGGCGGTAGATCCTCTGCAAGAATGTCCTGAGATCGAGACGCGATGTTTTGAGACTATTCAGGCTCTCATAGCCGGTTCCCCTAGTATAGAAGTTGAGCCTGCGTGCGTACTGCCTCCCTATCATATTAATCCTCCATTTGAAGTGATTTACCCTCCTTTTCCATACATAGGAGAGGAAGTAGTAGAATCGCTTAGAATTCGTTTAAAAGGCTTTCCATTACCAAAATTTAGCTTGCCTAAAATCCTTGGTGAACCAGTAGTGAGTACTGGAGGAGCAGTAAGAGAATTAAGCAAATACGCCGAAGAGCGAGATGCCAATTTAATCGTCGTAGGAACTCATTGTCGTAAAGGTATCTCACGGCTTTTTTTAGGAAGCTTCGCTGAATCACTTCTTCTTAACTCTCGAACACCATTGCTTATGGTTGGCGCTCATACGGCCCAAGTTACAAAATTCGAATCCATTTTCTTTCCAACGGACTTCGGAAAGACATCCGAGTTAGTTTTTTCTCAAGTCTTGGAACTTTCAAAATCCCTCAATCTGAAGCTCTATATTTACCATTTGGTGCCGAAACCAATTATATTTTCGACAAGACTTGCTCAATCCTTGGACTTGCCCAGCATAATGAAAGAAGAAAAGAACAGAACTCGAGAAGCACTTGTTAAGTACTTGGAATTGGCGAAAAAATCGGCGGTAAAAGCAGAAAGTATGTTCGAGGAATCGGAGTCCTCTGAGAGCGAAGCAATTCTCGCTGCCGCTCGAGCTAGAAGCTGCGACATTATTGCGATGGCTGCGCAAAGTAGCGCACTCCGATCGGCAATCGTTGGAAGTACCACACGACAAGTTGTACGAGGTGCTTCCTGTCCGGTTTGGGTATTACATGCTCGGGCAATTGCAGAACAAAAGGGTTTTGATGAAACTGAAGAGGACGCTATGTCAGATCTTGCTGATCGTAAGCGCACCAGGAAGTTGGCTTAGGCCGCTGTATCAATTAATTTAAATTTCTTTTCATAGAGACTTAGGCGGAAAATAACCTCGAATCACAGTACGGTCTATATCCACAGGGGAAGCATCCGCGTCAACAGGATCCCCCATCATCTGAAATCTTAGTTTGTTGGAAACTTCTTTAAGCGTTTCTGTCACTGCAATAATGGCTTCGGGCGCGAGGTTAATCAGTGTTGCGCCAAAGCAAAGATGCACCACGCCACATCCGCAGATGCGAACATAAAATTGTTCTGTATCTGTCATCACGCAGGGGGAATGAGAATGTCCTTTCATACTTGACCTGCTTTCTTATCTACAATTGATTCCCATTTCATCTGCGCTCTCCTTTTATAGTCGTATCCGATTCGAGGGGGTCGGATCTTTTGACTATACTTTAATGATAATGATTATCAATATTGATTTTCTTATTTTCTTCGGTTATTCATCATCCATGAATTACGAAAGGTTCGGAAAAAATTATGTCTAGGATCGGTAGTCATAGAACTGCATGGAAAGTTCAAAGATCTCTTCTGTGTGATTTACCAGGGTTAGGTAAAGAGGGAGCATTGGAGCGTCGTCCTTATCCTCCAGGGCAACACGGCCAAATGCGTCGTAAATTTTCAGAATATGGATCTAGGCTCAGGGAAAAACAGAAAATGCTTTTTCATTATGGGCTTAGGGAAGAACAGCTTCGAAGGTTTGTAAAAAAGGCAAAATCAGGTCAATCCTCAGACTGGATGTCTACACTGATTGGCCTTTTGGAAACTCGGTTGGATAATGTAGTTTTTAGACTCGGGTTTGCTCCTAGCATACCTGCAGCACGGCAAATGGTCAGTCATGGCAAAGTATTAGTGAATGGCAAAAGACTGAATATTCCCTCAGCTCAAGTTTACACGGGAAGCGAGGTCTCTCTCACTTCGGATGCGTATCAGGGAGCCATTTATCAATCGTCAATTCGCCTACCGAGACTACTTTTAGCAGATTGGCTTGAACATACTCCTGACGGTGAACACAAAAAGGGCCGCTTAAAAATGGTTCCGGGATCAGAAGCGATTCCATTCCCGTTTGAAGTACGATTAGTCGCCGAGTTCTATAGCAAAATTTAAGAGAGAGAGGACAATTATGAGCAAAAATCGAGATACCTTTTTCAATACTGAAGATCTTAATTTTCAAATGAATTATGAAGGTTTGGTCGAAATGTCTGCCGGACTAACACATCTCAATATGAGCTTGGATTTTGCCTATGAGCTTCAATTCAAACTAGCCACCTTTTTGGCTAATTTGGAATTGAAGGAACAGGAAGAAGGTGAAATCCGAAAAGACGTTCCTTTTTTTGAAAGCCAGAGTCTTCTTCACCACCTTTCCTCTCATAATGAATTGAGAAGACTCGACTCGTAAGCCGTTCAAAAAGTATTTGCGCAGTTAGATAGAAGTTGTTCAAAAATGATAAACATAAACCAAGGAGCTTAAAATGATGAAAAAAATTTCAAATTTAGTAGGGGTCGCTTTTCTAACATGTCTGCTTTTAACACCAAAAACCTGGGCACATGGGGACGCGCCTTCTAAAATCCAGGGAGCCGAAGTTAATCTGGTAGAGAGAAATCACGCTTTTGCCGGGGAAATCTTAGGAAATCCGATCTTTGGGGTATTTAATGAGAGAACAGCCACAAGCACAGTTCAGCTCCGTCACAACGGGAAAACTATTTCCCTCACCATTGGGGAAATTGGCCATCAATACGGCGGAAACCTAAGTGATTTTATCACCGATCGTGAAAAGGGAGAGATTCAGTCCACCACCACTGAAATTCGTTTTCTTGGGGCGGAAAAAACGGGTCCAACAACTGGAAGAATAGCTTTAAGCATCGATCAGAATGTGGTCCCCATCCAAGTCACAGGCCAATCGTTTGAAAATGGGCATTTTCAACATCCTAAATTTGAGGCAACTTTTAATGGTAAGTCCGTCTCATTTGAGTTCTCTGGCGAAGCTTGCTTTAGCTACTCAGCAAATCTCGCAATGATGATTTTTGGATCATTTTCCCATTTGTTGAAATAAAGAAAGGATATAATTATGAAGAACATTATTTTAGCAGCCACGGTTTTATTCAGTGCAAGCGCTGCAATGGCCCAGAATAACTTCTGCGATCAATATGCATCCAAAGGTACCTATTTGACGGCGATAGCCACGGTCGCGAGCAAAATGAATTATACTTTTGAAGAACTCTGTTCCCTTCCAAGGTTAATGGATATTCAAATGCTTGACTCTTTGCGTTACAGTGAGGACTATGAACTTATAGATCATTCGAAGATTACGCTTCATTATGAGACCTATTCCTGTGACTACTTTGTTCGGAATAGTGACCAAGTCGTAACGAAAAAGGGATGCTATAATACTTGGTGATA
>JBDSKY010000308.1:0-3343 GCA_039916675.1 Bdellovibrionia bacterium | reverse complement strand
GTGCGCTCCCATAAAGTAATAGTTACCTTGTCCCAGCAACATTGTCGTGCCGGTGTTGGTACCCGAAGGTAATCCTAAAAAAGTACCAGAACTAGTTCGGCTGTAATAGCTTCCGAAGAGGCCAAATCCGAAATTGGTAGGCATCTTGGTTCCCAAGGTTAGGGCTAGGGTAGGTGTCATGGTAGAGTCGGTGATCGTACCGTTAGACGCCGTGGAAATATTTCCACCGATCAAGATGCCGGCGTAAGCACCTTGATCTGCTCCTCCTGTATCCTCAGCTTGAGCCACAGTGCTCATGCTGAAAACGACAGCCAAGGCTGTTAAAGGAAGGCAAACCGCGCTTTTGAATAATTTATTTTTCATAATATTTCCCCTTGTGTGTCTCAGGCCACAAAGAAAAGGAGGAGGAGACCCTACTCCTTCTCTTTGCGGTCAAAGATGTTAATTAGACTGATTTTACTTTGTCAGTCGCCGCTTTTCCATGTTTTTCTGCGGAGTCAATCGCATTATTTACTTTATGACTGACCGAGGATGCAGCATGCTTCAATTTGCTTTCGGCAGTATCCATAGCGCTATTTAATTTATGGCTAGCGGAAGAAGCAGCATGTTTTGCTTTGTCTTCAGCCCCATTGGTTTGATGGCTGGCAGAAGAGGTGGCCTGTTTCACTTTATCTTCTACCGCATGTGCGGCGTCCACGATTGTATCTTTAACTGCATCTTTTGCATGTTGAAGTGTCGACTTGAATTCACTGAACTCTTTTTCAGCTTGCTCTTTGGTATGACCATAGGCTTTTTGAACGGCTCCAACGAGCTGATCTAAATTTCCTTTTACGGTCTCAATTTCGTCATCTGAGAATTTGCCCCATTTTGTTTTGATCTTGCCTTTAAGTTCTTTCCAATTTCCTAAAAGTGTATCTGTATTCATAAATCGTATCCTTTGTGTGTTTTCATTGTTAGGAGTCGTGGCGATACTAAAGCAACTAACGAGCCAAGCTAGAATTATGAAGATTTACCGGCTTTTCTTGCATTTTTAGAAAGTTATGTGTTTGTTTGGTGGGGTATTTTGACCCAGTTTGTTCTGAAACGCCCCATCCTTTAAGATGTTGCTTAATCGTTTTGATAAGAGCTAATAAGTCTTTTAACTGGACCTGGATCCTAATCAATTTTGAGCGAGGTAAGAATGTTCACTTTTTCACATGCATGTATGCGGAAACCCGGACCTGAAATGATTCGAGGTTTATCTATCCATTTCAATGGAGTTCCTGATTTTCAAAAAGCGCTTGATCAGCATACTCAATATGCAAAGGTTTTAGAGAACTCTGGAGTAAGTCCTATAATATGTCCCGCGAGCGAACGATATCCAGACGGCTGCTTTCCAGAGGATACCCATCTGATCATCAAGGAAGCTGTTATTCGTTTGAACCCGGGAGCGGCCTCTCGTAAGGACGAACCGGATTCCCTTCGAGATTTTTTACCCAAAGATAGGCCCTATCTTAAAATGCCGATGGTATTTAGAATCGATGGCGGCGATATATTACAGGTTGGGCAGAAGATATTTGTGGGATTGTCAAAAAGAACACAGCCCGAAAGTGTCTTGTTTCTTAGAAGTTTACTTCAGCCTCATGGCTACGAAGTAATTGACCTTCCTGTTGCTGAAGGACTGCATTTGAAGAGTGGTTTGACAGCATTAAACGAAACGGTTTTTATTGCGCTGCCTAGTTTTAATTCTATTCCTAAAATTAAAGCCCTTGGAACTCTATTTTCAGTTCCTGAAGATGAGCCGCTTGCTGCAAATATACTCCCTCTTAATCAGACAGTAATTATTCCATTTGGATGTCTCAAGACAAAAGAGTTTATTGAAAAGACCGCTCCAGATAAGACCGTGATTGAGGTAGACACTTCTGAATTCAATAAAGTTGACGGGGCTCTTACTTGCTTAAGTTTGAGATGGTAAAAGTTGAACCGCGTATAAAGAAAAGGGGAAGTGAAATTACTTCCACTTCCCCCTTCTCAATAATTATTGTCGACGTAATTAGTAACGGTAGTTCTCAGCTTTATAAGGTCCAGCAACCGGTACACCAATGTATTTAGCTTGATCGTCTCTCATGATTGAGAGTTCCGCATTGAGCTTCTTCAGCTGTAGGCGAGCTACTTTTTCATCCAAGTGCTTCGGCAGAGTATAGACTCCGAGCGGGTACTTGTCTGTGTGAGTGAATAGCTCGATCTGTGCAATTGTTTGATTTGCAAACGAAGAGGACATCACATAACTCGGGTGGCCCGTACCGCAGCCCAAATTAACTAAACGTCCCTTAGCCAGCAAGATGATTCGTTTTCCATTAGGGAAAATGATGTGATCCACTTGGGGTTTGATTTCTTCCCACTTGTACTGTTCTAGGGAAGCAACATCGATTTCATTATCGAAATGTCCAATGTTGCAGACGATGGCTTGGTTCTTCATGGCGCGCATGTGATCATGGGTAATCACATGAAAGTTTCCAGTAGTGGTTACGAAGATATCTGCTTTATCAGCAGCGTATTCCATTGTAACTACTCGGTAGCCTTCCATCGCGGCCTGCAAGGCGCAAATAGGATCAACCTCGGTTACCCAAACTTGAGCTGATAGCGCTCGCATGGCTTGGGCTGATCCTTTGCCTACATCGCCGTAGCCGCAAATAACTGCTACTTTGCCCGCGATCATTACGTCTGTGGCGCGTTTGATTCCGTCAACCAGAGATTCACGGCAGCCATAAAGATTGTCGAATTTAGATTTAGTTACAGAATCGTTCACGTTGATGGCAGGGAACTTCAAATCGCCACGGGCGTGCATTTGAATTAAACGATGCACACCAGTTGTTGTTTCTTCCGTTACGCCTTTAACTTGGACCAGACGCTTGGAATACCAGGTGGGATGTACGGCCAGCTTGGCTTTGATTGCTGCATATAAAACGACTTCTTCTTCTGAAGTTGGTTTATCGAGAACGCTGAGGTCCTTCTCTGCGCGGCTGCCGAGATGAAGTAGAAGAGTGGCATCTCCGCCATCATCTAAAATCATATTGGAATAGCCTCCGTCCTGCCATTCAAAAATCCGATGTGTATAATCCCAATATTCGGATAGACTCTCTCCCTTAACTGCGAAGACGGGGTAGCCGGCCGCTGCGATTGCGGCGGCAGCGTGATCTTGGGTTGAGAAAATATTGCACGAAGCCCATCGAACTTCCGCACCCAGAGCTGCAAGAGTTTCAATTAGAACTGCAGTCTGAATGGTCATATGAAGGGAACCGGTAATGCGCGCGCCTTTGAGAGGCTTCGATGAAGCAAACTCTTCGCGGATGGCCATCAGGCC
>JBDSKY010000307.1:0-5238 GCA_039916675.1 Bdellovibrionia bacterium | reverse complement strand
GGAGCAACTTCACTTTTTAGATGATCTAAAAAATTCTCGACTTCAGACCGTTTCATATCCCGGCCTTGTCTTAAAATCGTGAATCCTTCCGGGGCATGAAAACAGTCGAGTACCCGCCCAAGAAAATCAAAGCTTGGAAAAAATACAAAATAATTTCCCCGCCGAAGGTCTGCAATTCTTCGCACCGCATCTGCAATCTTAGAGTAATTACGCTCGCGCTCACTATACTTTGTCGAGATTTGAGGAATAATCAGAACCTTTCGATTCAATTTTTGAAATGGAGATTGAAACTCCTCGAATCGTACGGTCTCACTTTCCAGGCCTGATAACTGTGAATAGTACTCAAAGGGTTTCAGTGTTGCCGAAAATCCTACCACTTGATCATAATCATTATAACAAGACTGGAGCATTTTGGAGGCATCGCAACAGACTATCTTAACGGTTCCACCTGAAGGATGGGGGCTGAAAGTTGTAAAAAACTCTGTCCTGCTTGGATCTCGAATATATTCTAACGCGTCTGTAAATTCTGACCAGTAAAACGATATCCTTAGAATTACGTCACGAGGCTTAATCTCGACGTCAGAATCCAAGTATCGGGACATAAAGGTTCGGAGCTTGAGATCCTGTTCCAGAAATGGCTCCACCTGGGGCTCGATCTTACTGCTGCGATTTTTACCGCTTCCATTCTTCGAGTCGGTCGGGATATCTGGACAGCAGGCAATGATCGCCTCAATGCAATCATCCAATATTTCTTCTGCCTCTCCGCGAAATCTTATTGGAAGCTCACGGATTTCTTCCCGCATTTTATCCAACACGACGCTAGAAAGAGCAGGCGAATAATAGTCCATACCCCGCGACGGAAGATTGTGGGCTTCATCAACCACTAAGTTAGGCTTACCCGTCTGTCCCATCCCGTTGGCACTTAAACGACTCACAATACCCTGCGGAGCGAACGCGTAGTTATAATCACAGATGACCGTATCTACTTCAGGCGCAGCCTCCATCTGAAGTTCAAAAGGACATACTTCATACTCTTCGCCCAATTTTTTAAAAACTTTGTGTGTCAGATTTTTCTTTCGTGCCATGACTTCCACGAGAGAGTGCTCAGCCACCTTAGTATAGTGATCTTTGGCATACTCACAATACTCAGGGTTACAGAGAGGTTCGTTCTTAAAACAAATTTTACTCTTTGCAGTAATGGTGAGGGCCTTTACTGCAGAACCGCTTTTTTGAAATCTAATAACGGCGTCTTCCGCCACGGAATGTTGGCTGTTCTTAGGAGTTACATACACTACTCGTTGTCCCCGGCTGAGCGCTTCTTTCAACACAGGAAATAAAACTCCAGCGGTTTTGCCTAACCCTGTAGGGGCTTGGATCCACATCCGGTCTTTGGAGGCCATCCCTTCTTCAATGGTAGAAATTAATTCTTTTTGTCCCGGCCTAGGATTTTCGAAAGGGAAAGTGAAATTAGAGGCTACTTTTTGTCGGCGGAGGGTCCTTTTTTCGCTTCGTCTAGCTTCCTCAACTAACTCGTCCAAACGCCGATTTAACCAATCTTCATAAAGCGAAATATTTAATTGTAGTGGAAGATCTTCTACGTCAGTTTTACGAGTAGAAACCAAGTGAAAAGTTAGTTCTGGTAATACTTGGTTCTGAAGCCAATAAAAATAACCGTAAGTTTGCAACTGAATACAGTAGGGATGATTGGAGCCCGGCTCCCTGAGTTTCTGTTTCAATTCAAAAATATTAAAACTAGATTTGATCTCCTCAATTCGAGGTGGCTCATCGTCATAAAATCCATCCATCCGTCCACTAATTTTAAAGAGGTATCCTGCACGTTCAAATTCCTGACTGATGCTGACTTCCGCCTGATAATTGTCATCTTCCTCGGCCCTTCGTTTTTGAATACGAAGATGAATTTCCTGGCCTTGCTCGGCCGATCGTCCGTAACCCGATTGAGCTTCGATACTTCCTACGCGTGGAGCGGGTACAGCAAAGTCGCTAATCGCAATTATTATGGGTTCCAGTTTTGTTGTAATTTCCGTTCTCCTTAGATATTTTACAGTGATTATTTAGAATAATGATAAGTTAACTTCATGTATGCTCTGATATTTCCTTAGTGTAAGTGCATCTACAGGATGCGCTTCTAACCCCTTCTGACGTAAATGCCTTATCAAAGCGCCATTGGTACGATGCAGGACAAAGATCCTTTTAGCTCCAGTTTCAGCGATAGTTTGATTTATATCATTCCAATCAGCATGATCAGAAATCACAAACCCCTGATCATATCCCCGATAATTTCCGTAAGATCTTCCTGATACTTCTCCAGCCATCCATCCTGAAGCGAAGGCCGTCTCATACTCCCCCAATTGATCTCGAAGTTTCTCCTTTAGAATTGAGGGCGGAGCCAAAATCAGCTCACCTTGGATCATCTCATTTTCTCCAAATGTAGCTAAGTCTCGAGTGGGTGCCAGGCGACGCCCTTCGCGGCGGTAACATTCAGTGAGCTCGGTTATCGTCTGGTATATAACTACAGGGCGCTCTGCATAGGGAGCAAGCAGAGCTAAAATGCGCTGGGCCTTCCCTAATGAATAGCCAAATAAAATGCTGTTCTTACCTTTTTGGGAATTTTGTTTCCACCAGTTATAGATCTGCAATCCGTAATCCTGGTTCTTATTCCAAACATACTTTGGAGTTCCGAAAGTAGCCTCAGTGATAAAAGTGTCACAAGGTACTACTTCAAAAGGTTCACAGCTTGGATCCAGCTCTCTTTTATAATCTCCCGAGATCACCCAGACATCAGCACCGCTTTGAATACGAACTTGGGCCGAACCCAATATATGGCCGGCAGAATGAAAGCTCACCCGAACATCTCCTAAAATAAAAGCCTCACCGTAGGGAACCCCACTTGCCTGGATGTGTTTACCCAAACGTGCCCTTAAGAGACCAAGGCCACTTGACTCACAGTAATAATTTTTACTTCCCTTGCGGGCATGATCGCTATGAGCATGAGTTACGATGGCATGGTCCACAGTTCGGTGAGGATCAATGTAAAAGCCGCCCTTCGAACAGTAGAGTCCCCGCTCGGTCCATGCTACTAAAGGGGTACAGGTGGAAAACATGAACCCACCTTATCCGATTTCGAATGAGAGTCAGCACCAAATAGACTTTAAATTTGACTCATTGCAAAAACTGAGTTAGTAAACATTCCTAAACTTTCGCATAACTTTTTACCTAGGGGTTTTATCGTGAAGATTTCTAAAAATAGCGTGGTATCCATTCAATATACTTTAACTGACGAGAAGAAAGAAGTTTTGGACCGCTCCTCCGCTCAGGACCCTTTAGTTTATCTTCACGGAACAGGCAGCTTGATTCCAGGCCTTGAGCAGGCATTAGAAGGACGCGTGGCTGGCGAAAAGCTCCAAGTCACTGTAAATCCAGAAGACGGCTACGGACTTCGAAGCGACAAAATGTTGCAGAATGTTCAAAGAAGCGAATTCCCTCAAGGTGAAGAATTAGAAGTCGGAATGCGCTATCAGGTTGAAGGGGATGAAGGTCCTATGGTTTTAACTATTGTTGAAATCAGAGACGATGAAGTGATTGTTGATGCAAATCACCCACTTGCCGGTGTCACCCTACACTTCGACGTTGAAGTCGGTAGTGTCCGAGAAGCTACTGAAAACGAATTGTCTCACGGACACGCCCACGGCCCTAACGACCATCACCACTAGGCCGTTAGATTTCCTGAGTGGCAAGTCGCCTTCAAACACCCCTTGATCTGAAACAGATTGAACAGTGTTTGTGGGATTTATCCTGTCTCAAAAGTTTGGGTCAGAGTAGTGAAATTGCGTTTATCACTTCTGGTGATACGACGTATTATGCCATGTATTCCCAGCATAGATCGCAATTGACAACGACTTCAGCCATAGTTCAATTGATACAAGGAATCTACGACACTCACCCGGATCAAGCGCATACCATTTTACGAAATCGTATCTATACTAATGCTGCGCTCACTGAAATGTGCCATGGCATGATCCGTGTTGCCGCTAAACGAGTCACAGGAGAACTTCATCCGACTAATCACGGCATCTCGCCTTCTACAGAATACCTGGGGAAAGAAACCTTAGAAATTCCCGAGCGGAGACTTTCTGCTCAACAAGAATTTCCCCAACAATTTGACGGATTTCAAACTTTCATTGAGAAACTCAGCTCGTCTCCCGCATCTCCTACCCAGGATTCCCACGAACAATTCATGAGAGCTGCCATCAAACTCCGGGATCTAATTCCACGGCACGAAGGTCCCCGTTATCTTTCTCAAAGGCCCATTGCAGCCCTCTTAGTCTCTGAAACCCACCAGGTCTTAGCCTGGGGTACTAATAGTAATTCTAAAAACAAAACTCTCCATGCCGAAATAAATTTAGTCCAATCCTTCCAGTCAAAAATGGGAGGTAAATTACCTCGTGGATCACGGATTTATACAACTTTGAAGCCCTGTAAAATGTGTGCGGGAATGATATGGACTGCTGCAGAGGATATCCGAAGTATCACAGTTTATTTTTTAGAGGATGATCCTGGACCGTTTGCAAAGCTTACCGTACTAAATCCAGGGACTCACGAGCGATTGCGAGCTTCTTCCGACTTGAAGTTGCGACAGCTTCAGATGGAAGTACAGATAGATATTTCATAGTTTTCTTAATTCTTATAATGTAGATTTTCTACACCTTTAACCGTAAAATTGAATTTTGGGTCATTACTATCGTAATGAGGAATTTTAGGAGATTGCTATCTATTTCGGACCCATTTTTGCTTTATTTTCGTCGTTTACTTTTGCGATTGGATCTTCGTTTTACTCTCCTCTGACGAAGAAATTCTCTCCCTTTGCCATTTATTTTTCACGCGGGTTAGTTACCCTCCCTGTCTATCTTTTAGTTATATGGATCACAAATCCTAGCGGAGAAGCGATCCAGGAGATTCTTACCTCTATTAAACTATCTCAGATAGGATGGCTTACGCTCAGCGCGATTTCCAGCACAGCATTAGGAAATATGTTTTTTCTCTGGAGCTCGACCTCAATTGGAGTCACTCGGGCTCTCGCTATTAGCTCTATTTTTCCTCTTTGGACAGCTGCCTTAGGTTGGATGCTAAGAGGTGAAGTCCTGACCTCAACCGGCGCAATTGCCTTAATTCTACTAGTAGGCGGGGTCATCGTTGTTATTACCACTGGTAAAAAGAACC
>JBDSKY010000306.1:0-3605 GCA_039916675.1 Bdellovibrionia bacterium | reverse complement strand
TTCGGAACAAACTAACCTCGCATTGGACCGCTGTACGTCCGAATGGTGTGTCTATCTGCAAGCCGATGAAGTCATTCATGAGAAAGACGTGCCTCGGATCCGTTCCGCGTTAGAGAAGGCAGCTGTGCGAGACGATCGCGATGAAATTGATGGACTAGTATTTGATTATCACCATTTTTATGGCTCCTACAATGTCGTCCAAGAATCCAGAAGTACTTACCGTAAAGAAGTCAGAGCTATTAAAAAAAGCTCAGGCGCCCGTAGCATAGGAGATGCTCAAAGTTTCCGTAAAAAAAATGGAGAAAAATTACGCGTAATTCCTAGCGGGGGTCATATCTACCATTACGGGTGGGTTAGATCTCCTCAGGCGATGAAAGAAAAAACTTTCTTCCTGGACCAACTTTATCACGGAGATCCTACAGAAGAGAACGCCCTCAGCCGGACGCCGCACACGGGCGACAATTACCGCTATAAAAGAATATGGGGATTAAAAACATTTAAAGGTTCTCATCCCGGTGTTATGAAAGCTCGTATTGATAACCAGGGATGGAACTGGGATTTGAAGGGATCGCCTTTTGTTTTTTCCTGGCGAGACATGAAACGAGTGCTATTGGATTCCATCGAGCGCTTAACCGGCTATCGGCTCTTTGAATACCGGAGTTATAAGAGGTAGACTGCAATGCCTCCTCAAGAATAAACTGAATTGAGCATTACATTTTACATACTGTCCATTAAGGAGTTCAGACCATGTCTAATCATCCCAGCAAAATAATTAATATTTTTATAGCTTGCCTGTTAGGTTTTCAAATTTTCCAAGCTTCGGCAACCGAGAGCATTACCCCGGGAGGTACAATGAAGAATCCAATGATCCGATACGAATACACCGAGAACGAACTCACCCGCCTCTGCGAAACGGCCATCCAGGCAGCTTCCCAGCAGATTGACAGCATCGTTAAGACTGCTCCAAGCGATCGAACATTAGAAAATACATTGCTAGCTTTCGAAGAAGCGATGTCCCAATTTCACGACACCATATCTCCACTCACCTTTATGGCTTATGTCTCCACGAACGCAGCAAACAGTAAGGAAGCGTCTCGCTGCGAGGAGAAAGTAAATCAATTCGGTGTTTCAATTATGACCCGAAAAGACCTCTACTTGGCAATTAAGGATCAGAAGGCGACTCAGCCCGCTGAAGCCCGTCTTTTATCGGAAACTTTGAAAGCTTTTGAAGAAAATGGACTTAAGCTTCCTGATGATAAGTTAAAACAAGTAAGGGAGCTCAAGCAGGCTCTCGCCGTCCTTGAATCCCAATTCAGTACTAACCTCAATCAGGATCAAACCGTTGCAGAATTCACAAGAGAAGAACTCGCAGGCGTCCCTGAAGATTACATCAATAGTTTACACCCAGCTAAGGCAGACCCTAAGGCCACCGGGAAAACTGATAAACTCACCGTATCGACCAAAGAGCCCGACTACGTTCGCATTATGGATAACGCAACTCTTGCGACCACTAGAAGGCAGATGCTTGAAGCGTATGAAAATCGCGCCAATCCTAAGAATACCCAACTCCTAGAGGAAGCAATCCGCCTTCGACAGAAAATAGCAAGTCTCCTCACTTACGATACCTGGGCCGACTACCGAACCTCTACCCGTATGGCTAAGGATTCTAAGACTGTCACAAAATTTCTGAATGAATTGAAAGGCAAGCTTTCACAGAGAAATAGCGAAGATCTCGGCAAACTCTTAGACACCAAAAAGAAGAAAGATCCAACGGACACAGAACTCTACCCGTGGGATATTAGGTACCTTACGAATCAATACAAGAAGGAAAATCTCAGCTTAGACGATGAGAAAATCCGAGAATACTTTCCTGCCGACCGAGTAGTTAAAGGTCTATTTGAAGTCTATTCCAAGCTTTTAGGAGTTCAGTACATCGAAGAAAAAGATGCAAAAACTTGGGCCAAAGGCGTTCATCTCTACCGAGTCGTTGATACAAAAGATCAACACTTAATCGGTTATTTCTACGCTGACTTCTTTCCACGGGATGGCAAATACGGCCATGCTGCGGCCTTTACATTAATCTCAGGCAAAAAAACAAAAACAGGATACACGCATCCTATTTCCTCTATTGTAGCCAATTTCACTCCGTCCGAAAACGGCAAACCTTCTTTACTTAAACATGAAGAAGTACGAACTATCTTTCATGAATTTGGGCATATAATGCACCAGACACTCACGCAAGCTCCCTACGCATCACTCTCAGGATCAAGCGTGGATCAGGATTTTGTTGAAGCGCCTTCGCAGATGCTTGAGAACTGGGTTTTTTCCAAGGAAATTCTTACACTCTTGTCGGGCCACTATCTCGATCCAAAGAAGAAACTACCCACTGAGTGGATTGACAAAATCATTGAAGCCAGAGATTTCAACCAAGGGTATTTTTATACCAGGCAACTCTTTCTTGCTTCGTTGGACATGACCTATCACACCACGTCTGGAAGCGTAGACACCACCAAGGTTTTTCAAAAACTATATAAGGATGTCATGAGCATTAATCCTGCAGAAACTAGCCATTTTCAGGCTAGTTTCGGTCATCTGATGGGTGGCTACGATGCTGGATATTATGGCTACCTCTGGTCGGAAGTTTATGCGGCAGACATGTTTAGCCGGTTTGAGAAAGAAGGCATGCTGAATTCAAAGGTAGGCTTGGAATACCGCAAGGCTGTGCTGGAACCTGGGAAGATGCATGAAGGCTTTGAAATTTTGGAGAACTTCCTGGGACGGAAACCTAACCCTCAGGCTTTTTATAAAAATCTGCATATTGAAAAACTGTAGACGGATTCTTTATTGAGAGTTCAATAAATATTTCACGCTAATAATAAATTTAATTTATTTGTTAATATCCATTCCTTCAGATAAAATTGGAGCTAGGCTTTAATTACCGAGCGACCCAAACTGGAGAAAAAATGAGAAAACTAATCAGGGGCGTGATCTTTCCGTCGGTCATCTTTATAACGCTCAGTACCAGTTTCAACATCCTGACCCCTGTCTGGAGTGCTGAGAACCCTAGAGATTTGGCCTCAGAAATCCGAAGAATGTCACAAAATTCACAGACGGTTCAGCAACAGGATCTTCAAGCATGGCTGAGACGTGCTGAGCCTCTTTTACCCCAGTTTAATCAAATTAGCCTTGCCATGACTTTACACTCTTTAGCCAAGCTTAAGAAAGCGCATCACTTAAAGAATCCAATCTCAGATTCTTTTATGCAGGCCTGGACGAGCTCTGCCCTCGCTAAAATCGAGAGATTTAATTCTCAGGGTCTTTCTAACTCCCTGTATGCTTTTTCAATGCTCGGCATTCATCCGACCGATCCCTTCTTGCAGGCCTGGCAGAAGAAGGCGACGGAGTCAATCGAATCCTTTAATTCTCAAGGTCTTTCTAACTCCCTGTATGCTTTTTCAATGCTCGGCATTCACCCCACCGATCCTTTCTTGCAGGCCTGGCAGAAGAAGGCGATGGAGTCAATCGGATCCTTTAATTCTCAGGAACTTTCTAACTCCCTGTATGCTTTCTCAGTGCTCGGCATTCACCCTACCGATCCCTTCTTG
>JBDSKY010000305.1:0-3229 GCA_039916675.1 Bdellovibrionia bacterium | reverse complement strand
GGGCTTGTATTTCCGAAGACTACGGAAGAAGTTGCTCTATTTCTCCAGATTTGTTCCACGCATAAAGTATGTGTCGTCCCGTCTGGCGGAAGAACAGGTTTAGCGGGAGGGGCCGTAGCCCCCAACGGAGAGGTAGTTCTAAGTTTAAGCCGAATGAATAAAATGTATCCCGTTGACACTTTGGCTAACACTGTCAGAGTCCAGGCCGGGGCTGTCACAGAGGCGGTGCACCATCATTGCCTCCCTTCAGGTCTAACTTGGCCTGTAGATTTTGCATCTAAAGGATCAAGCCATGTAGGAGGGAATATCTCTACAAACGCAGGAGGCGTAAAAGTTATTCGGTACGGCTTGACTCGAAACTGGGTACTAGGCCTGCAGGTCGTGACCATGCAAGGTCAGATTCTAGAACTCAATGGGGCATTAGAAAAAAATAATACTGGAATCGATCTCAGGCAGCTCTTCATAGGAAGTGAAGGAATCCTGGGCATCGTCACGGAAGCCACGTTAAAACTTACTCAGGCCTCGCCGCAGACGGATGTACTTTTTTTCGGCCTGGACAGTATCAGTTCAGTTTTAAAATTATTCAATGAGGTGAGAAAGGCGCCATTTCAAATCATGGCTTTTGAATTTCTTACAGATAATTGCCTGCAATCGGTTGCGGCTTCCCGGAAGATACAGCCACCTTTTTCCGATCCCTGTGCTGCCTACGTTTTATTGGAAATAGAAAGGCCTGCCCATGCAGGAGCACAAAGCATTACCGATATGTGGTTAGAATCCATTTTTGAAAAGAATTTAGTTCAAAACGGGACTCTTGCCCAATCCCCCAGGGAAGCCAAAGAACTTTGGAGCCTTCGTGAAGGGATTACGGAAAGTTTAGGGAACCGGGGATTTGTGCATAAAAACGATATCGCTCTGCCTATCTCCAATTTGGAAGCCTTTATCTCTGATATGTATCAAATGTTCGAAGCTGGCCATCAAGGAGCCGAAGTCTTCTTATTTGGCCACATCGGCGACGGCAACTTACATGTCAGCACTTTGAAGCCGTCCAGTATGGACCGGACGGAATTCATGGGCAAATGCCATCAGGCCGATCTTGAACTTTTTACGTTAGTGCAGAAACATGCAGGGAGTATTTCAGCGGAACATGGGATAGGGCTACTGAAAAAGGATTCTCTCCAATTCACGCGCTCTTTGACTGAAATTGCCCTGATGCGAGAAATCAAGAAAGTCTTGGACCCTCAAGGACTTCTCAATCCTGGCAAGATTTTCAACTAACTTGTTAGATATTTGATAACTAACTAATCAATCAAATAGCTCTCTTCGAGACGATCCAAATGTTCCATTTTTGCATACACTTCAGTAATTGCACCATCCAGCCACTCAACGTATTTTTCATAGAATGCTTTGAATCGAGGTTTAGCGTAACGCTTTTTCTCTGAGGCTAACTGGCTGAGCGGCTTGAGATCAACCTTCAGTTTGCTATACACTGTCTCAAAAAGTTTGAGGTTGGGTCGCAGGTTATTCATCACATTCCTTGATAGGACGGCTCCTAAGATGTCCCTCTTTTTTGTAAACACTCCAAGAGCCATATCGAGACTTGAAATGAAGCTTTCGTTATTTATAGTCCTCATTGGATGAATTCGAATAATCGCTCCATGAGAAATGGAGGGCATTCCATTTTTTTCCAAACTTTGACGTTTCACTTTATTTTTGAAAAGATCAGTCACCGATAGTTTGCTCTGATCCATACTAAGCTGGGCCAAACTTACGAAGTGCTGGCCGGGAATGAGAAGATCAAAAATAGCCAGAGGATAGTGGCGACCAACAGGCTTATAGGAAATCACATTTGCTGCAGCAAGCACATTTCTAGCAATGTGAACGCAGTTATTCCTAGCTGGATCCCATTGATATTTCTTATCTCTATTAATAAAAGGCTCATTGAAGTCGTTAAGATAAGTAACAATATTTTCAAGTTGCGACCTGTTAATAGGAATCAAATTACAATAAGAGGTCCGTCCAAAGTCAATTGCGTAATGAGTGCCTAAAGTGGCCCTCGCCATATTTTCTTCTAAGGTCTCAGATTTCAAAGGTTCAGGCCACCAACTCTGATAAAGCTTACGCCACAATTGCTTATGAAACTTTATTCCCTGAAATGCTCCACTATCAACGGCCGCCTTCGAAGTCCGTTTTAATACCTCTGCGTTAATTCCTTCACCTGAATTAAGATCACCATGGAATGCAAAGTTTCCACCTTCAATTGCAACCCAGTTTGTGTTTTTAAAGGCAGGCTCTACACTAATAAAAGTGCCCGAATTAAAATCAGTCAAATCAACTTCATCAGCACATACTCTTACTCGAGGGTATGGAACGCTCTTATCACGGCACATTCCTTTTACATAAACGCCCGAATGACCCCAGGGAGCTCCCGCCGAATTAGCTGACCTACGGATTCGTGTTAAGGAACAGCTTTCAACATAAAGTGGAAAAATTTTGTCGTACTGAACTTCCGCATGGATGTCGCCGGCGCTGAATGCCGTCGTTAAAGCTATTAATATTAAAAGGATCTTATGACGCTTCATGCTGGCGGGCTGCATAACATCATGCATTATGAATGTAAACTCAAAGTAGCCCTCTTTTTAAATAGAGAAAGGTGTTAGAAAGGCTTGTGCAGCCTCAACGCGACCTTGCAATAGTATTAAGATCTACTCCTTACGAAGATCGGCATCGAATAGTTGTCGCCTTAACCGAGTGTAATGGTCAGATAACGGCGCTTGCAAGAAACTCCATTCAGTCGCGTCGATTTGGTGGCTCACTTGACCTTTTTGTAGCCAGCGATTGGCATTTTTCTTTGAAACCCGGCGCTAGTCTCTACCATCTCTCCGATACGCTGGTTCGTGAACCGTTCAATAATATCCGTAAAAATTTTGAAAAGCTGACTCTAGCAAGTATTTTTAGTGAACTTATGCTGAAAACATCCTTTCAAGAAATAGGGCAACAAGAGGGCGATCAGCAAGGCGGAGGAGATCTTTTTCGTTTACATTCAAACGCTTTAACGACCCTGAACGAAGATAACAAAACCGATATCGAAATCCCGCTTCTGAATGCTTATGTTGCGAAGTTACTCCAATGGAGCGGTAATCAACCCCGTTTACACAGCTGTTTGGAATGCGGAATTTTATTGGAAGAAATTGCTCCTCATATGGAAGTGAATTGTCTCATTGCAAATGCC
>JBDSKY010000304.1:0-3863 GCA_039916675.1 Bdellovibrionia bacterium | reverse complement strand
TGAATTCCACTTCTTTTTGTGGTGAAGCCACTTGGGAAATCAATCAAGCTAAAGATATGACTGCTTGTACAACCCGTACTTTTTCACCGTTAACTAAATTGCCAGATTCAAGCTATGACATTGTGACAATTGAAGGTGAAAACCTCTATTTGGGTGAAGGCGGGAAAAAAGAAGACCCAGCAAAACGACCATCAAAACTCGATCGCGATACCTCTTACCGCAAGATGTAGCGGTCACTTGATTGTAGTGAATTACAATATATGACTTAAATATAATTTAGGTTTTATAAAAGGGAGCAGGCTTTCGTCTGCTCCCTTTTTTTTCTCAAATGTCCGAATTCATTACTTTGAACGGAACCAAGGCAGGAGCCCTGACTCTATTTTGAAATGGTAAAAAAGAACTTCGCTCCCTTGCCTACTTCGCTTTCAGCCCAAATTTTGCCGCCTAATACTTCCACAACCCTTCGAGCGGTCGAAAGCCCGAGCCCGGAACCCTCATATTTGTGCGCTTCGTTTAAGCGTTTAAATGCCTCGAAAATTACTTCTGCTTGTTTACTTTTAAAGCCGATACCATTGTCTTTTAAGCTCAAAGTGAATTGTTTTTCGTCCTCTTTCTCCAAGCGAATTTCAATTACTGGAGTATTTGGACCTTTAAACTTAATGCTATTGGCAATAAGATTCTGAAATAATTGACCTACAATGGCTGCATCACCTTTGATGGTGGGTAAATCTTTATAAAGTATTTTTGCTTGAGAATCTGTGATGGCTTTGCCCAATTTTGCGACCACGTCATCAACAACTTGATTGAGATTCACCTCTTCTTTCCTCTGTTCCGACTTGCCAAGGCTTGCGTAAGTTAGAAGTCTTTCAATCAAGAGAAGTACACTTCGCGCAGCGGAGCTTACAAAAGCAAAATATTCTTCAACTTCAGCATTCGGAATTGTTATTTCGTTTTTAATAGCTTCTACCACGCTACAAATAGTCGCAATAGGAGCGCGCAAGTCATGCGCTGCGATCGCGGCAAATCGATCAAGGTCTTCATTACTTCGTTGCAACTCCTGAGTCAAACGTTCGGCCTGCAATCTGCGAGTTTCACTAAATTGACCACCTGCAATCATCTCTGCCTCATCAATAAGGCCGTGCATGATGATTTGATCTTCTACGCCAATAGGTCCGTCACTACACAACACTTCAATTACAGTAACCCGCAGAATGGAATACTCTCGAAGAACTTGACTGACCGTGTAACATTCAATTTGGGCTCTCTCATCTCCATGACTTCTACTTAACTTATCTGTGGCTTTAACGTCACTCAAAGTTTGATCTCTCTTCAGAGCGCTAATCATACGGTCCAAAAACTCTGGAAGGTGATCACGAAGACAGGAGCTTTCCTGGGCGTCTGCCTCCTTAGAGGACTCTCGTAGTCGTTTTTCCCACAAACTTAATATTTGATTCTTGGATTCGTTATCTAATTTCATTGATTTTTCCCACCTTGCTTATGTGCCCGTAAAAAACCAGTATATATCTTAATTTCCTCGTCACACGATACAAAACGAAAGTGTTTTCAAGACTTAATACAATAGCAACTTCTCCATTGAGAAGCTTGTTCCCAAGCCGCCGGAACAGGAATGCCGCTTATTTCGAGTATCAAGTTTGCAGCGCTACCAATCATGTTGCGAATTCATCACTTAAATTGCATCTCTACCTGCCCTCTGGGTGGCAAACTCATGGACGAACGAACCGAAAGCCTAGTTCGCCGTGGACACTTAACCTGCCATTGCTTGCTGGTCGAAACGGATTCTACTCTCATACTAATAGATACTGGATTCGGACTTTTTGATGTCAAAAACCCCACCAGCCGCTTAAGCAAGTTTTTCCTTAGCCTAGTTAGTCCAGAATTTAGAGAGGAAATGACTGCCATTCGTCAGATTGAACGGCTGGGGTTAGATGACTTTCCGGACGCTATGGTTCACCTTCTTCAAGCTGAACGTGACCTTGCCTTAGCGCAGAAAACTTGGCTGGACCGCCAACGATTTCGTCCTCAGCAATGGACTAACCGCGGAAACTGGGTAACCTATCAACCCGATCAAGGAGAGTCCTGGTTCGGATTCAGCCGCGTGAAACTAATCAAAAACGTACCACCGGAAATTGTGATGATCCCCCTGGTGGGGCATACTTTTGGACATTCCGGTGTTGCTGTCCGTGAAAAAGGTGCCTGGAAGCTTTTGGCAGGAGATGCATACTTTTTCTATCGGGAAATGAATGTGGAACATCCGTGGTGCACTCCAGGCCTGCGTTTATATCAATTTATGCTTCAAAAGGACGGAAAATCCCGGATCAATAACCAGCGTCGACTACGCACACTGATTCAACAGCACCACAGGGAAGTCACAGTTTTTTGTTCCCATGATGTGACAGAATTTGAACAGCTCTCAGGTCGATCTGCGGAGCTACCTATAGAAAAGCTGACGTCTTTTGATAAGATCGCCTCTTAACGATTGATGAAATAGTACTTTCGGGCTTTAATGAGCTGAAATGAACTATTTCATCTTAGCTTGTCTTGTAAGCATCTTTCCCCTAACATTATTCAACGCAGCGGCACGCACAGAACAGATCGGCTCTGTCGACACGGCATTTAAATTTATCGGACCTGATCATAAGATAGTAATCGAGGTATTTGACGATCCCCGAGTGCAAGGTATCTCATGTTATATCTCCAGAGCTAAGACGGGAGGGTTCAAAGGGGCAGTTGGAGTTGCAGAAGACAAATCCGAAGCAGCGGTGGCGTGCCGGCAAGTGGGTGAAATTTCTTTTTCTGGTACCCTTCCAAAGCAGGAAGAAATCTTTGACGAACGTATTTCACTGGTATTTAAAAAAATCCGAGTGGTTCGTGTCGTAGATCCTGCTCGCAATACTCTAGTTTACCTTATATATTCGGATCGCTTGATTGAAGGCAGTCCTAAGAATAACATCACAGCAGTAGCAGTTCCACGAAGCCTACCGATTCCACTTAAGTAAAAAGTAATTAAATCTAAAACACCACGACTCGAAAAGTAATGTTAATTCTAGCACTCGCAGGCCGCGCTCGCTTGGGAATAGAATGTTCCCAAAAATGTTGGGTTTTACCGCGCATCAGCAAATAACTACCATGAGATAACTTAACTGATTTTTTAATACTCTTGTCGAAGTAATGCCGAAATCGAAAAATTCTTGTTGCTCCAAAGCTCACCGACCCGATAACAGGATTGACTCCCAATTCTTTTTCATTGTCGCGGTGCCATCCCACACTATCCCTCTCATCGCGATATTGATTCAGTAAAGCACTGGTAAAGGTCACTCCTGCTTCTATCTCAATTCGTTTTTTAATTTCTAACAATGATTTTGTCCAGCTGTGCGGCTTCATCGTAATACCTGAATATTTAATATCTTTGCCACTCTCTCCGTACCAGGCAGTTAAGCGAGGTTGCAGAACCTTTTTTCCAAAAAGAAAAATCGGCTCTTGCCTCCATTCCGTTTCCTTCAATAAAATTTGAAAGTAGTGATCGCTTTCATCTGAGGCGAAAAACTCCGGGAAAAACAGTACCTCCCCATCTTTAGGAAGTAGATTAGTTTTTTCATTGAATAGATCCACGCTCATCTCCTACTTCAACAATTCCCACTTTGCCTGACTCACTACTCGTCCATTTATTTGAATTTCCAGCATATGAAGTCCCGGATAATGCGCACGAGTGGTCACTTTCTTAAGATGGTGATTCTTAAAAATTACTAATTCACCACCTGCGGGCAATACTACCGCCTTAAGTTTAAATACTTTAGCCGAAGTTCCGTGATTCGCTCTTACAAAGTGAACGATGTAATCTATCA
>JBDSKY010000303.1:0-3518 GCA_039916675.1 Bdellovibrionia bacterium | reverse complement strand
TCTTCAGGGACTTTATTTTATTTTTGGCTCAGGTTTGCCGACGATGGGCCATTCTTGTGTCGCTTCAATGCGATTCTTGCCAACCTCCGTTCGAAATATTTTGATCTCCCCTTCGGTGACCAAGGGTTTCTCATCCGCCGTAAAGACTTCTCGCAAGTGGGGTGTTATCCTCACGACTTTGCCTCTGGGGAAGACCATGCCTTCGCTCAAAGATTGAAAAAAAGAAATTTTCGAATTCAACCGATCGATGCATTCATCACGAGCAGTGCCCGTAAGTATCAAACTATGGGATGGTTCAATGTGACCGCGCGGCACCTGTTTCTCACTTTTAAGCAATTCTTGGCGGGCAGCGAGGTATGAATCAACTTAAATTTGCGGTTGTCGTTTTCGTAAAAACACCGGGTTTGAGTCCGATCAAGACGCGATTGGCTCGCGGAGTTGGCGAGGCGCGTGCGCTTCAGGTTTACAAGAGGTGCTTCCAGGCCATCGAAGCAAAGATTTCTAAAATGAAAGAAGTTTCCTTTCATATTCTCGTGCCTTACTGGGCGGTGGCAGAAGAAGACGGCCTCGACTCGCTTTTTTGGCAGGCTTGGAGGCGCATCGCTCAAGGCCAAGGGGCCCTCGGTGATCGCCTAGACAAAGTTTACCGGGAACTCCTCAATCAGTTTGATGGAGTTATTTTAATGGGGGCGGATTCTCCACTTTTTTCAGAGGGCGAGGTCTTGGCCGGGATTGAGTGGTTAGCTAAAAACAAAAATGGTGTCTTTATTGGACCCACTTGTGATGGCGGCTACTTCGTTTTCGGTGGGCGAAGCCAGATTCCAACGGCCACCTGGACAATGGTCCCCTATAGCGAAAACAAAACTCTCGAGATCTTTTTGAGACGATTAGATCCATCGCTATTAAGATTAACCTTGAGCGAGCATTGGGATGTCGACACCCCCAAAGATCTCGAAAGACTCGAACGTGAATCGCCCGGATTTTTGGATTAAATTGCTCATTGGAACGGAGGTGTCTTCCAAATGATTGATAATATTTTTCGCGAAAAGTTGCCACGCTTTGTGCGGCCCCTTCTAAAGTTTTATAAGTTACTCGAGCTCAATCCAAATTCCGTCACAATTGCAGGATGCCTAACCGGGTTAGCTTCCGCCCTATTTGTCTCTCAAGGTTTTTTCATTCTAGGTTTGGCTCTCTGGTGGGCGGGCAGACTCTTGGACGGAACTGATGGTATTTACGCCAGACACTTCGGGAAAACGTCAGAAGTTGGTGCCTATTTAGACATCAATTGCGACATGCTCGCTTACAGTGCGATGATTTTGGCCTTCTTTAAGATTTGGCCGGTTTTATCATTGAACTGGATCATTATTATGGCCCTCTATGTTCTCTGTATCTCCGGAGCATTATCGCTCGGAAGCTTACAAGGGCCAACTGCCCATTCAAGTAGTCGGAAACTTCAGCTAGCCGCGGGCCTCGCCGAAGGTGGAGAAACAGGAATTTTTTATAGTTGCTGCCTGGTCTTTCCAAACTACATCCAGCCCCTTAGTCTTTTTTGGATCACGGTACTTATTGCTACAGTGCTGGCAAGAGCTACGCTCGCCTTTCAGTCTCTCAATAAAGAACGTTCCTTAAGATGACAGTTCGCGAAATCACGCTAGTATCTGCTGCGATCCTTCTGACGGTTTGTGGGATTATTTTTCCGCTCAGAACTTTTCAACGACCCAAAAGAAGTCGATATTTTCTATTTCACCTTCTTTTCAGCAGCCTCATCCTAGGAGAAGTCGCGATTCTCCAAAAGTATGAAGTTTTTTCAGGCAATTTTTTTAACATCGATAGATTGGAATCGGCTTGGTTCAAGTCGCTTGTTTGTATTTTATCTTTAGATTTACTTTCCTATTTCTGGCACAGACTTAATCATTCGTGGTCTTTTTTGTGGAGATGGCACATGTTTCACCATCAAACCGAAGTTATGGACCCCTTGGCCGCCTACCGATTCCATCCGACTGAAGTATTTTTTGGCTATCAAATTCGGACGGCGGTCATTTGGATCTTAGGTTTTGGCGCAAAAGAGATTTCAGTTTTTGTTCTCGTCTATGGATTATTGAATCTCTTTCAACATTCCAACTTATGCCTTCCTAGATCTGTCGAGAAAAGTCTATCTCGGATCTTTGTCACTCCAGGCGTTCATCACGTTCACCATCTTCGGGATCGACGCTGTCAAAATAGTAACTATTCGACCATCTTTATATTTTGGGACAAGCTTTTTAAAAGTTACACAGCTCCAGGAGTTATTCGGGAAAATGATATTGGTCTAAATTGGAGTGGAAAATAGACATGTTTCAATCAAAGTCTTCTTTGTCTTCTTTTCGGAATTGGAATTCATCCCATCCTGCCTTTGAGGAGCTGCAGGCGCGTGCACGCCCATGAGCCCAGCCACGTGGCAAGAAAGCCACAGTTGGAGCAGGAGCGGCGATAGACCTAGCCCGGACCTGAATCCCTGGATACCAGCGCTAAACGTGAGAAATCCGAAGTAGAGCAAGTTCAACCAAGCCAGACATTGAGCGATTCGAATCGTTTTCATACGATCTTGTTTACCGAAAATCGCGAAATATACCCACTTCGAACACATCAGTGAGGGGACATTACGCACGAGCCGTGCGGAAGCGTTTAAGTGTCCGGTGCTTCGGCCACAAGTCGTTGCGGCTGCAGCGACACTCTTAAAGAATTCGAGTTTCATCAAGATGATTGCTGGCGCCGGCTCACTCTGTCGACCGTCTTGTTCGGATTCATTAGTTTTGAGGGATCGGCGGTGAAGGTTGGAGATCTCAGTGGCCACCCTCTTTCAGTTTGCGCTCAGCGGCTTCGTGCGCCGGCCCTGATGCTGGCGGGATACTTCCTCCGTACCCCTATTAATATTCCAAAATATAACCTAAATATTTGAAACTAAAGACGATTTTTCTCTATCTTTCCCTCATAAAATTCGCGGCTTGACCTAAATAACGCATAGCGTTATTTAGATGCCATGAAACTCTTAGCATTGGTTCTATTCCTCGGGACTATTCCTTTCGTTCAGGATGCGCGGTCGGAGTCGGCACCGGATTTAGACAAGATAAAAGTTGCCCTTATCATTGATCAACCGAACGCGTTGATGGAAGTGCAGGAGGAGGCTCCAGAGAGTTCTCCAAGTTCGCCCCCGCTTGCCACTGACGATCCAGGAACTCCGGGCACAGATCGATATGAGATTAATTCGATCGTGGATTGTGATTTTGCGCAAGGTAGCCGCGGTTGTGAAGAGGGTATCGACGCCGCTTTTGGCCTCGGTGAAAAAATCCAATTCAGAATTTCAAAATATTACGCTGAGGATAAAACGGACGGAGAACACTCTCACGTGGGATTCGGCGCGACCGATATGGGAATTAAAGATCGTTTTTACGATCGAGACGGTCTGCAGCTCGCAGTCTTCCCGAGTCTTCAGCTGAACGACGAATCCCAACTCAGAAATTCTGATGGAACAAAGATTC
>JBDSKY010000302.1:0-3886 GCA_039916675.1 Bdellovibrionia bacterium | reverse complement strand
CGCCTAATTCTTTCAGAACCGGGTGTGGTTCGCTTGAAGATTGATCCATCGGAGAAACTTCTAGGTCGGAACTTTCTCCTAAATTTTCTTCTAGATTTTCTTCAAACGGAATCTGCTGTGATGCTTTAGGTGAGTCAAATAAATGGAGCTGGGCGGCGGAGCCAGATGCCCCAGTGTGACTTTCTAACTCTTCCAAGACCTTCCAGGCGCGATCTATTACGGGTTTCGGGAGGCCTGCGAGCTGGGCTACGTGGATACCGAAGCTCTCGTTCGTTGGACCTTCTCGAAGTTCATAAAGAAATCGGAGCGTTTTTTGGCTAGCGCTTCGAGTGCCCGCAACTGCCATATGTGCGTTA
Organism: Bdellovibrionia bacterium; assembly: GCA_039916675.1. Lineage (GTDB taxonomy): Bacteria > Bdellovibrionota > UBA1018 > UBA1018 > UBA1018 > JBDSKY01. The sequence goes on along the minus strand of JBDSKY010000302.1, from coordinate 3,530 downwards.
GCTAAAAGTGGTAGCGTCGACGCTAAGCGTATGAGTTCGTGGTAATGAGTGGCGAAAAAAGTTCTGGCTCGTATTTTAGTGCAGATCCACTCCAAGGTTGCCCAAGCCACACTGATTCCGTCATAGGTACTGGTGCCTCGTCCTATTTCATCTAGAATAATTAGCGAATGTTTGTCAGCGTGGTGAAGAATATCCGCTAACTCACTCATTTCCACCATAAACGTGCTTTGGCCACGTGCGATGGCGTCTTGGGCGCCGATGCGAGTATAAATAGAAGACACGGATCCCCATCTCGCACCTATGGCAGGAACGGGAGCCCCCATTTGGCCTAAGATCACAATAAGGGCGGTTTGCCTCATTACTGTCGACTTTCCTCCCATATTAGGTCCCGTGATTAAAAGAGTCAGTCTGGTTTCCTGGGAAAGTGAAACATCGTTTGGTACAAATCCACCCCGCTTAGCGAGATCTACCATTGGATGTCGGCCCGCCCGAATATCCAATTCAAGCCCGTCTTCAATTACAGGGAAGCACCAATTGGGCTGCATACTTAAACGCGCTAGGGAAGCCAAAGAATCGACTTCTCCGATTTTACGAGCAGCATCCATAATGGGAGGTGTGAGTTTTTTGATCTCCTCTATCATTTCATTGAAAAGCACTTGCTCAAGAGACTTCTGTTTTACAGACGCTGTTACGATTTCTTCTTCAAATTTTTTCAGTTCATCTGTAAAAAATCGCTCAGCTCCAACCATTGTTTGCTTGCGCTGATAGTGGGAAGGGACGTTTTTCAAATGAGACTGGGTAATTTCAATGTAATAGCCAAATACCCGGTTGTACCGAACTTTCAGCGATGGAATTCCTGTTAGCTGACGTTCACGATTTTCCAGATCCACGAGCCAGCGTTGCCCGTCTTCCGTCAAGGAAATAAGGTGATCTAACTCCGGAGTGGTTCCTCTATTAAAAACTCCGCCATCTCGAGATACAAGCGGTGCATCCTCTCGCTGAGTCCGAACAATTGTATCGCCCATGGGTCCAAGAAGAGTGGCCAACCCGTCCAAACCTTGTTTCAGTTCTATAAGAAGTGGCGCCTGAAATTCCTTTAGTAATTCTCCAATACTTCTCAAACTGACGAGAGACTGCCCCAAAGCCAAGGTATCGCGAGGACTAGCAAGTCCCGTATTGATTCGGCCAGCAATTCTCTCTAAGTCGTAAACATGAGAGAGATACGAGGACAGCTTCTCACCCAAACGAGTCCAGAGGCCTGCGATTTCTCGAATGGCTGTCTGTCTGTCTGCAATTTCAGCGGGATTGCGGAGTGGCGCAAACATCCAGTTCTTCAACTGCCGAGTTCCTAAAGTGGACCGTGTTTGATTTACGATTTTAAATAGATCAATTAGATCCAAGTGTTGCGCGGTATTGCCGCCTAGGACAAGACACTTAGGTTTATGCAGAGCTTCTGGTAAACGCAAATGAGCAAGTCGATCCAGTAGCTGTGTGCGTAATACATAGGTCACCAATGTGCCTAGTCCAAGAGTTCCGCTATCAGTGCGAATAAAAGAACCTAGGTTTTCTAATTCGTAGTGACGGCGGAGGACTTCAGTCGCTTTTTCGAGGGAGATATAATTTTTGGGAAGGTTCTCTACCAAAACAGAATCGGAAAATCCAAACTGAGCTAAATCCAGCTGTGGAGTTAAATGAAGAAAATGGCGAACAGAAAGTCGCCTTAATTCGCTGTTTAAGCTCTCAAGCGAAATAGGTGCACTCACCAATGCTTCGCCGGTCGAAGCGTCTAAACAAGTAAGTACCCATTTACTCCCTGGAGCTGTAGTAACAGTAGCCAAGTAATTAGCTTCATATCCTTCAGCATCAAATTGCACGCCCGGAGTAAGAATTCGAACAATCTCTCTCCGCACGATTTTGGAAGTTCCTTTAACAAGCGCAGGGTCTTCCATCTGTTCGCCAATTGCGATTTTTTTCCCGGCTCGTAATAATTTCTGAATATAACCTTGTACGCTGTGGTGGGGAACTCCCGCCATGGGCATTGGGTTTGGCTTATTGCGATCGCGGCTAGTGAGTGTGATTTCCAAAATACCGGCAGCGACAACTGCATCGTCTCCAAACATTTCATAAAAGTCGCCCATCCGAAATAAGAGCAGCGCACCTGGGGCTTGAGCCTTCAGTTCATTGTATTGTTTCATGAGGGGAGTTTGATCGTCGGAAGCTAGTGTCGTCGAGGTAGTAGATATAGTCATAAGCGGTGACAAGGGATTAGCAGTTCTGCGGAATCTGGGCAATAGACTTTCGGGTTGGAAGGTTTAATGCTGAACGCTTAGACGGATGGCCTGAATCAGTAAATCTATTGTTTTTGCTAAAGCAACCTCGTCCGACGATGCCAATATATCTAGTAAAAGCCCTCGGAGCGCTCCTAACAGCAATCGAGCAATGGTGTGGCACTCTTGATCCGGGACTCTTAGGCGTTGAAATGCTGCAACTACCGGTTTTAGCCAGTCATCCAGCGCGGCTGTTAAAAACTGTGAGGAATCTGGGGCCTCCTTAGTGCGGATACACTTCACATAAAATTCAAAAAATGCGGTGGTGAAGGATCGAAGTTCCTTAGATGATAATCTTGTCCAGATGTGACGTATAATTTTTTCTAAATCTTCTAGAGTGTTTACATGTTCTAGGTCTTCAACCACCGATGCAATTTGCCGATGCCGAAAATTTTCTAAAATTGCTTTTAGTAATTTTTCTCTACTTTCAAAATAGTAAATTAGCATTCGATGACTAGTACCCACGCCATTAGCTAATGATCGAAGAGTAAGATTTGAAAATCCTTCATTGACGCAGTGAGTAACGCACCTATTTAGGAGTTCGGCCTTAGTTTGTTGGAGAGTAGTCTCCGAAGCTGCGCAACTCGCCACTGGCACGTTGCCTAACACTGTATTCTCGATTTCAGCTGAAGTCATGCTTTGCACTTTACACTTTATGTACCGGTTGGTACATATGTACCAATTGGTACGGAGTAAGTTTTCTCCTATCAAGAATTGGTCCTATGATTAAAAGGAGCTTGGTATGTGTGGCATTGCTGCAGTTTTCTCCTCTCGAAATCCCGTCTCCACTGAAGTCCTCCGCAAAGCAACCGTCAGTCTTAAACATCGAGGGCCTGATAATCAAAACGTTTGGAGCGACCCGGAAGGGCTTGCTGGGATGGCCCATGCTAGGTTGAGTCTCTTGGATCTTTCCAGTGATGGGGATCAGCCTTTATCGTGGAAGGAAGAGCGATTAAAGCTCATCCACAATGGGGAATTCTATGATTTTGAGCGTATTAAAAAAGAATTAGAAAATAAGGGACATCTGTTTCGTACAGCATCTGATAGCGAAATTTTACTCCCCTTATACGAAGAGTTTGGAACCGGGGCCCTCCAGGAGTTACGAGGAGAATTTGCTTTTGTTTTATGGGATCGCAATAACCGCCAGGTTTTTGCGGCAAGAGATCGTTTCGGAATCAAGCCACTCTTTTATGCAATTCATAA
>JBDSKY010000301.1:0-9590 GCA_039916675.1 Bdellovibrionia bacterium | reverse complement strand
CAATGGAGCCAATCTTTGTTCCAAACGCTGTGGTTGCTATCTGCTGCAGGTCTTGATCAATAGTGAGAATGAGATTTTTACCGGGGACTGCATTGCGACCCTGAATCGTTTGAAGGACGCGACTCTTCGCTCGGTCTAATCTAACACGTCCAAGAGCGTCCACTTCGCGGATATTTTCGCCATCGATTCCTCGGAGGATGGACTCCATTTTTTGCTCGAGTCCGTACCTTCCGATACTGTCACCCAAGCGATACTTCTGATCCATTTTATTTAAAATCGGAAGTTCAGTGGAGTTTACTTCGCCTATATAGCCGAGCAAGTGTGCGGCAATGTCTCCATAGATATTGGTTCTTTTAATTTCCTCTTTGACTTCGACTCCGGGCATATCGATTTTTCTAACTTCGATTTGCGCTACTTCATCACGGCTGAGATCTGTTTTTATTTTTACTGGTAGAAAGGAAGGCTGGGTTTTCGCCTTGTCCAGAGAGTCTTGGATATCAGATTCAGGGAGTTTCAATATGCGGGAGAGCATCCCTATGACTTTTTTCTCTTGTTTAGATTCGCGAAGGTATTGCGGAATGATTTCCAAATCGAAGTCTGGCCGATTATCAATGAGTAACTGATGGTTCCGATCGAAAATCATACCCCGCGGAGAAGTGACTTTGACGCGCTTGATCCGGTTTTCTTCGGAATAGTTACGCATCTGGTCTCCCCGGAGAATCTGGAGAAACACTAAACGTGAAACCAGAAGCCCTAGCCCTAGGAACACAACGGCGTAAAGGAATTTAAAGCGGTCTTGAAATTCTCGTATCTGTTCTTCTTGTCCAAGAAATGCCATCAGAAACCTTCATTATTCAACTGGAGTTCATCTTCCATCGCCTGTTCGGCACGAAGGTTTTTAAAAGTTGACCAGTCAAACTTTTCTAACCATTTAAAAGCCCAAATTGAGAACACGCCCTCTATGCATGCTCCAAGTAACATGAAAGTCAAAGTATGTTTCCACTGACTCGCGCTAATGCCTAAGAGATACAGGATAAGTTGTCCGATCAGTGTCCAACCTGCACTACTGATCAGAGTTACGACTGCAAAGGAAATCAGGGATTGAATCACAAAATAACGGGATGCTGCGCGGACCAAAAGATAAACGATCATATAACTCAATAAAAAAATACCTGAAGGGGCCGCACTGTGAATTTCTCCCATATTGGCGATAATCAGTGTGATGATCCCTCCTTCATCAAAGTTACGTTTCAGTGCGCACCACACTACCACAGGAAGGATTACGTCAGGTTGAAGATAAATCAGCGGCCAAGTACAAAAGAGTGAGCTCTGGAGAGCTATTCCAATGGCTACAATCAAAATTAAAAATGGAGCATTTAAAAGTCTAAGAATGAGTCTGGTCATTCCCAATCTCCATTGAGCACCACGAGGACCTCTTCTAGTTTTGTGAAATCTACGCTAGGTCTTACTTCTACGTCTTGCGTAATTCCGAATGGCTTACGATTGACTTTAGATACCGTGCCGACGTTCATGCCCTTCGCAAATATTCCTCCCAAGCCGCTGGAGATGAGGTTATCCCCCGGCTGGATATCATCTGTCCGCAGGGTATACTTCATTTGGCAGGTATCATCAGTAAGGCCTTCAACCACTCCACGAGCTCTGGATCTTTCGACAATGGCATCAACGGCCGAGAGAAGGTCAAGGACAGTCACGACATCGCTTGTGCTGCGAGTTGTGCGTAAAACACGCCCGACGATTCCTTCGTCGGTGACTACGGCCATATTTTGATGAATTCCTGAACTCTCCCCTCGATTGATTCTAATGGAGCGAAACTCGCTGGAAATGTCTTTAGCAATGACTCGTGCAACTACTGATTGGAGAGTAAATTTTTCTTCAAATTTGAGCAGCTTATGGAGTCGAATGTTTTCTTGCTGAGTTTCTCGAAGACCGGCAATGGAGTTTAAAAGTTTTCGATTTTCTTCGAGGAGGGCAATATTGTCTTTATGGGTGTGCCACAGGTAAATGTAGTTCTCGTAGGACGAGGTGATTTGTTCCAGGGTCCAACTAATTGCCGATTGAATCGGAGAAGTCAGGCCTACAATGACCCGGTCGTAAAATCTATATTCCCGCGGAGCCCTGGTAGACGTGTCTATCGCGATGACCGGGATTAAGATAAAGAGAAAAAGAACAATATAAAATCGGTATTGTTTCAGATACTTAATCATTGAGTCGCAAGGCCCCCGGGCTGATCTTTATAGCAGTAGGGTTCCATCGTAGCCATCTCGCTTGAGTAAATCAAGCGTTAGGCTGGAAACTGTTTTAGTACCTTTTTTGTTGAGCTTAAGTTAGGTTAACCTTTAACGTTAGTTGGTAACGTTAGCTTGAAAGGGCATAAATACTATGTTGGCTGGGATTCGCGAAACATTCGGAAAAGTGGTTGTTACTGGAATTATTGGACTCATTGCGTTCGTATTCATTTTTTACGGAGTTTTTAGTCCGAAATCGACTAGGGGCCTTCATGAAGGGGCCGTGGCAGGGACCGTAAATGGTGATGCCATTTCAATTGCTGAGTTCAACCGGGAGCTAAATCGGCGTATGGAATTTTTCAAGAATATGGGAGGTGGCAAGCTGACTGATGACCAGCTTAAGAGCTTTCGTGTTCGTGAAGCTGTCTTTCAGGAGTTAGTGAATCGCAAGCTGCTTGTACAAGAAGCGCATAAAGAAGGAATTTTAGCTTCTGACGAGGAAGTAAAAGAAAAAATTCAAGAAATTCCTGCTTTTTTAAAAGAAGGTAAATTCGACTTCGTCACTTACAAAAAAGTGCTCGAGTCTAATAATTACAGCACCGGTGGTTTCGAGAAAATGGTGCGTGATGACATATCTTTGCAGCAGTGGGATGGTTATTTTAAAGAGCGAGTCCATGTTTCTGAAGAAGAGCTGAAGCGTGAATTTGCTATAAGTCACAATCAAAGGAACATTAAGTACGTCCTTTTAACTCCAGAGTCCGCTAAAAGTGCTGTTGCTGTAGATCCAGCCGAGGTCAAGAAACTTCTGGCTGACCCTGCCAAAGTCAATATAGCCAAAATGAAGTTCGAACGCGGCAAGGATACCCTTTACAAAGGGCAGAAATTTGAAGGGGTGCAAGAATCCATTGCTCGTGACATTCTAGCGGGCGATAAATTGGATGAAATCCAGAAGATTAATGATAAGCGAGCAGACCAGGTCATGTCACAAATGACTACGGATGCCTCGTCTGATAAAGCTATTAATTCCCAATTTTCCGGTCAAGAGATTCAAGTCAAAACTACCGGCCTCGTAGATATGCAAAAGGGATATCTTCCTGGTATTGGGGATGCTCGTGAAGTTCTCAAGGATGCCTTTGCCTCGAAATCCCCAATTGATGGAAAAGCTGGCGGCAAACCTAAGAAGTACAATTTAGCTGGCCGAGTCTTAGTGGCTCTGGTCGTAGATTCAAAAGTTCCAGACTTCGCTCAGTTAGGATCAGAGCGTCAAATGCTTGTTCAGCAAATAATGAACCGCAAGACCCGTAGTTTATACGAAGCTTGGATGAAAACTATGAGTACCGAAGCTAAAATTGAGCCGAACGCTTCAGTGGTTAGTTCCGGGGAATGATTCCTGGTAGACGATACTGAAGGGTTCAGCATCAATAGGCTCTAATTGAATTGCGTACTCAGGTCCGTTAGAAGTTAGAAGGATACGTCCATTTGCTCGGCAGAGCAGATTGACAGATGTACCTTCCCACTTTTTCCAATTATTCGAAGTTCCCTCAATATAATAGAGAGGTGAATCAACACGCTTGGCATTGGCTATCCAAGGATGGTTTTCTAAATCTATAGAAAAGTAAGGGTGGAGCTTTTTGGGGTTGGTGCCGTAAAATTGGGTATACGACGGGCGCTGCAATTCAGACTGATAAACTAAAGCAACGGGAGGCGGTGCAAAGACAATTGTTCCGACTAAGGAATAAAGTTCTCCATCAGCTAGCTCAAATTTGGTTTGGGTGAGCTGGAAAGGAGTAGGTACATCATGTCCGCCTCCGCCGCCATGGATAATGTTCCGATCACGGGCAAATCCAGTGTGCAGACTGAATAGTTGGATCGCAATAGCGATCGAGAGATTAAAAAGCACCGATTTTCTGTTTTTTTTCATTCACATTCCCTCTAGGATTTTCTACTTGATCTTCGATTAGCTGAACGCGTAGACCGGGCGCCAAGCGGTATCCTTCTTTCCAATTGAGTAAATACTGTGGTTTACGAATATCCGGTTCAATAAGTTTTCTCAATCGGTTAATATTATAGTAAAGTTTATTATCGTGGGATTCTGGACGGTATGTTTCTTTCCAGACCCTTTCAATAATTTCGGACTTGGAAAGCCCTCTCTTAGCGCCATTCCGCCCGTCTTCATGAGCTTCCGAGAGTGCTTCAAGAATATGAAGCAGAACGTACTGTTTGCCTATCGAGAGTTCACCACTTTCCCGAGTAGCGATAATTCCCTTACGGCTATCAACCAGGAGATCGATAGTATCTTTTTCAAGCTTCAATCTCTCTGCGCTGGTCTCGCGCCTGAGTAGGCCAAACTCGGGTCCAAAGGCGGCTTTCTCCACAAGATCCAAGTACCAATGCGCTTGCGGGTAGTTCTGCTGTTTACGAGCAATCCGAGCATACCCATATAGAGCGTAGAGATGATAGAACCAGTTATGCTCACCCAGAAAGTGAACATGAGCTTTTTTAAACCAGAGAGTCGCAGTTTTGTAATCTTTCTCCCGCTCAAACAAGGTCCCAAGAATTAAGTAAGTAATCCCATTAATGCCTCGATAATTTTTTTTGCCGAAGCGTCGAAGGACTTCTTTGCAGAGCCACAGTGATCTTTTGAGGCGCCCGCGTTGTTGGAGAACAGTAGCGAGCATAATCCAACCGCGGGCTATGCTCGCTTCGGTCTCGGGTTCTGAATTGCTACTGCGGGGGGTTTGATTAGTACTGAAGTTTGGGCTTGGATCATTACTGGAGCTAGCGTAAGGCTTATTCTTGAACGCCTTTAAGTATCGGTGGAAATGGCGTTGAGCCAGAAGGAATTCCCCTCGGTATCTGGCTACGGCCCCTTTGCAAAACCAAACCATGGGGGGGACTTGTTTAGGATAGGCACGAACTAAAGAGTCCAGCTCCCGATCCCATTTTTCGATGGATTTCTCGTCCAAAGCTTCAGAAGATAGCCGAAGCAGCCCGGCAATGGCTTCCATGGTGGATTTTGTATCACCTTGGTCCTTGCTACTGACTAAAACCTGTAGGAAAGTTTTACGAGCTTCCTTGAGTTCACATTTCTCCGCTTGAAGTTGTGCAATTTTCAGCAAACTTGAAAGCGTCCCTAGGCTAGTTTCCTGTTCAAGGATAAAACTTTTTTTATTTTCACTCATATGCTCAACTGTCGGCCCCTATGGTATTCAGTGTGGGGCGGGAGTCAATATGGAACTTTATTATAATCTTTGGAATTGTACAGCTACTTCTACGCAGAGCGATATCCCAAGAATAGTTTTATTGCATGGCATGGGAGGAACAGGTGCTTTGTGGCGCCCCATAGGAGCGGCTCTTGAGGATACTTGGGCGGTTTTAGCTCCTGATCAGCGAGGGCATGGGCGCAGCCAGATAAGAAAAGCTGGAGCAAGTGACGCTCAAATGAATGAAAGTTATTTACCTCTGGATTATGGTCAGGATGTAATCGACACATTAGCGTCATTAAAATTTTACCCCACCTGGATCGTGGGCCACTCGATGGGTGTTCGCACTGCACTGGCTGCAGCGCACCTGAAGCCGGATTGGTTCCAAGGATTGGTACTTGTGGACTTAGGGCTCTCCGGTGCTGCCGGTGGTGGACTGGGTGAGACTTTAGAGCAATTTCTAAATGTATTACCAAAAGAATTTGCCTCCCGCGAAGAGGCGAGGCAATTTATGGCGAAGAATTGCCCTGACCCGGCTATTGCTCAATACCTCATGGCAGTGTCTGTGAGAGGTTCAGACGGTAAAATTTCGTTCCCATTTGACCAGCAAGCATTGATTAAAACTATTCAAGCTGCTGCTAACAGTACTGTTCGGGAGTGGGTCAAAGAGCTTGCTGATAAAGGCATGCCGATCTTGATTCTTAGGGGGCAGGAGAGCTTGGTGTGGAGTCATAAGGAGTTTGAGGCTGAGAAAGCTTTGTTTGCGGAAAGTAAATCGGTTAGGTTTGAAGAAGTAGCTGGGGCTGGACATGGGCTGCCTTTTGAAAAACGAGCGGTATTTGTGGACTTGATTCGGAGTTTCAGCGGGCGCGGGTATAAAGCCCCTCAAATCACGGAATAAGGATTTAGGAAGCTGCCTTGCTAGGGAATGTTGATTTTAGCTGATCTGCCTTAGGAAGAGTAAAATAGAAGGTAGTCCCAATCCCATATTCGCTTTCAACCCACATCTTGCCCCCTTGAGGTACTACAAGTCCTTTAGCAATTGCGAGTCCTAGGCCAGTGCCTTTGTGTGCATTGTCTTTAGCCTGCCAGAATCGGTCAAAGATATAAGGCAAGTGTTCTTGCTGAATGCCTTTTCCAGTATCAGTCACTCGGACCTCGACATGGTGGTTGAGGCTTTTTACATAAATCTGAATTGAGCCACCCGTATTGGTAAACTTGAATGCATTGTCCACTAGATTTGTTAGAATTTGGATCGTTCTTTCCGGATCACAAAACACTCTTTGAGATTCCGAAGGAATTTCGCTTTTAAGTTGAATTCTCTTTTCTTTTGCGAACGTCTCGTAAGATTCAATCACTTCTTGTACAAGTTGGATGAAGTCACAGTTGCCTTGCTCCAGTCGGAGGGAATGGGCTTCGAGTCGAGTTATGTCGAGCAGATCGGAAATCAAGTATCCTCCTGACTTTTAGCTTCCAAAAATTCCATACCGTTCATTACTGGCATGAGTAGATCAAGAAGTATCAAACAGGGCTTCTCTATTGTTTTAAGTATCCGCAAACTTTCTTTTCCATTGCTGGCTGTAAAAACAGAATATCCTTCCAACTCGAGGAGCAATTGAAAATTCTCGCGGATTGACTCTTCGTCTTCAACGACCAAGATACTCTTACAGCGCACGCGTACCCCTCTTTGTCGTCAATTTTCTCCATTAAGGCAATATTCTATCGATAATTGCTTGCTGCAAGGTACGTGCGAAAATAGGTTTTGCTTGTTAGGCACAGAGGATCATGCGTAGGCAATCTATTGATTGATGCACAATTAGCAACAATGGGAACCAAGATGCAACGTATCAAGGCACCAGCCCACTTCAGTGGGGAGTGGCAAATGAAAATGATTCACTTCAACGAATAATAGAGTCCTGCAATTTTTAACCTTGCAATCCGGCAATCGGAAAATTTTCTAACCGTACATTCTGTTATAGACTCAGGAACCTCTTCCACTTTTAAACTTAAAATTTATATGTACTTCGGAATGACAGTGGTTATTATAGTTCGATAACGATTTTAGGTTCGAGTGCTTTTGTATTCGGGGGTGATTTCTGAAACCATTTTTGACTCTCTTATGTCTAGTGATGCTGCTTAGCGTAGAATCCGCAATGGGTGAATCTGCCACTGACAGGTTTAAGAATATCGAGATTCATGGATTTGTCAGTCAGGGCTACATGAAGACCACGGACAATAACTATCTGGGGGTGACCAAAGGCTTAGGCTCCTTCGGTTTCACGGAAGTCGGATTGAATTTCACAAAGTCATTCACAGACGAACTGCGAACGGGGATTCAATTATATGCACGCCAGCTCGGATCCACGGGCAGCTTCAATACGAACTTCCGTTGGTTCTATCTTGACTACCATCCCTCCGATCGGTTCGGGTTCCGGTTCGGGCGTATTAAAATTCCATTCGGTCTTTACAATGAGATTAACGATATAGACGCGGCACGGGCAGCTATCTTACTTCCTCAGTCGATCTATCCAGCGGAGAGCCTCGATTACCTGCTCGCCCAAAACGGCTTTGAAGGTTACGGTTACACCGGCACAGGTCCTTGGGGTTCGCTGGAGTACAGACTCTACGCTGGAACCATCGCTTTTCCAGCAGTCAATACTCCTGCGTATCCGATCCAACAAACGGCCGGAAACGTACCTTTTATCGTCGGTACGAGGCTGATGTGGGGAACCCCGATTGATGGGCTTCGAGTGGGTGTAAGCGGGCAGGCGGTTAGGCTCGATACCACGTTGAAGTTGGGGACCACAACACCGGTGTCGGTGTCTTTCCAATTTCCGGTCAATATGTTAATTGGCTCGGCCGAATACATTCATGGCGACCTGTCTTTGGCGGCCGAGTATAGCCGCTGGTTCGCCCAATTCGGAAATAGCACGAACACCGCCATCATTCCGAACTTCTCGGTTACTAATGAGCGAGGTTACATCATGGGGGCGTATCGCCTTGCACGCTGGTTCGAGCCTTGCCTGTACTATTCAATGACCTATCCGAACGTTGATAGCCGGGAGGGGATCCAGAACTACCAGCACGATGTTTCCGCCACGCTTCGATTTGACATCAATCAATTCTGGTTATTGAAGACTGAGGCTCATTACATGATTGGTACGGCTGCACTCCAGTCGGGCCTCACCGGTCCAGGTCTGAATGATGGAGTCCCGACGGCCAGTCTGGCACCGAACTGGTGGACTTTCTTGGTCAAGACGACAGGCTATTTCTAAGGAGATCAGTATGCTTCGCTATACCGCTGTGTTAGTTTTTTGGTTTGCACTGAATACCGCATCCACCGCTTGGGGCGATGAGGAGCTCTCGAAAGGTCCAGGATTTTATGTCATTGTAAACGCGGTGCGTAATCTTGATGAATTAGACCGCAAGTTTCTGGCCGATGTCTTCTTCAAAAGGCTTAAACACTGGCCTGAAGCCAAACCCATTGCTCCGGTTGATCAGAGGGCGGATTCCGAAGTTCGCCTTAGGTTTTCCGAATCAGTTCTTAGTCGATCTGTTCTAGGTGTGCGAAACTACTGGCAACAATTGATCTTTTCGGGTCGGGACGTCCCGCCGCCCGAGCTTTCCAGCGATGATGAAGTCTTGAAGTTCGTGGAAAGTAATCCAGAAGCCATTGGGTACGTCTCGGCTACCTCTCTCACGGAGGGAGCAAATGCTCATGGAGTGAAAGCGGTCACAATTAGGTAGCACAGGACAGGGTGCCTAGCGTCATTTTTTGGAAAGCATCGGTTTAAGACTGTCTCTGGTTCCTCCGATAAGCCAATTGATGAGGAATGTCTCCGAACCATTTTCCATTCGAATTCGTTTTCGCACCAAACTCCTAGGAATCTTGGGAGTTGTGACAATCGCGTTCGCATGCTCAACGGTTTTGCAGGGCATTCTCTCCGCTCGTTCCAGGAGTGAGGTGGGTACTATTCAAAGGCGCTACATTCCGCAGATTGAGCTTAGTCTGCGGTTAGACGCGGAACTTGCACATCTTCGAAGGGCGTTTCAAGACAGTGTTTCGGCACAGGACCGTGAGGCATTGGCTAGGACCAATGATTCCAAAAAGTATATCTTGAGACTGATCTCATCAGGGGAG
>JBDSKY010000300.1:0-11760 GCA_039916675.1 Bdellovibrionia bacterium | reverse complement strand
GTGTACTCGACCGGAACGTCATGCACTTTGGAATTTAAGGTAACAGAAAGAGTTCCAGATAGCAGGGCCAAGGTGCAAAGTAATCCTAATCCTAAATGATAACCTCCCGGAGCCCAATCCACTAAGGGCATAGCAACTAAATTGGCGAGAATGACGGCTGCCATCGTGAAACGCTGGCGGTAACCGAAAAACCTTCCTTGAAACTTACTTGGGAGCAAAATTTTGACCCAATACATCCACGCACTATTGCTCGCAGCGATGATCGTGGTGGAAAGGCAGGCACATATGGAAGCTATGATAAACCAGGTATCTGCGGGAAATGGGATTCCGTGATAGTAACTTTGACTCCCCCAATACATCCCTAGACCAAGAGGAATAAACCAAAGGACCCGACCCAAACCCGCTAATCCAAGAACGTACCATTTGACTGAAGTACAATGATCGAAGGCCCAAACCCCCAGTATCTGACCACTTGCCCCAATCCAGGGAATCGCAGCTACTACTGAAAGAAGGCTTAGGCTGATCTTTAGTTCGCCGGCAAGACCACTGAGATACGAGGGGCTAATCCAGGCATCATAAGCCACCCCGAATATGGATTCCCAGCATAAAATACCGACAATTTGCCGGAAGCGGGTTGTTTTTTCCATAGCTTGAACTTGTCAACATTCAATATGCAATTGGTGAGCACAGGGGTTTCGTGATTTCTTATTTTGAACTTTGCGCGATCCGCAAATTTAAACTTTCCCGCGCCTCTAGAACAGTTGCAAGATAGAGCATGAGAAAGGAAGCCAAGAGGTAGTGGTAGTTACAAAACGACCACTTACCGAATAAAAACGAACAGCCGTAAGAAAAGAAAAGAGCAACCGCCATTCGATCTGTTTTTTTCACTGGGTCAGACCAAAGCATCCAGACCCCGCCCCCTATTCCTAAAACTCCTATTAAAACCTGCGCGACTCCTGGAAGATAATATCCCCATTTCAGTGCGAAGAAAGCGGACATGCCGAGAGAGTCGGTTCGAATTCCAGGTCCCGTTTGAGCCTGAATCGACATCGCGTATAAACCTTTGAAGTTGGAAATAATAAATGGAATCAGAACTGCAGAGAAAGCCCCCGCCGCGAAACAAGCGCAACGAATGCCTTGGTACAAGCCACCCACTTGCGTCACTCGCAAAATCGCAAACAATGAAATTACAAAACCATATTGCTTAGTAGTAAAAACCAAACCGGCAAGAATTCCGACCCATGCCCACCTTCGAAGATCAATGGAATCCACAATCAAGAATGTAAAAGCAATCAAGAGTGTATCCGTCCAGCTCTGCTCCAAGACGTGGTAGGTCACCGGAAAACTAAGCCATAATGCAGGCAATAAAAAAGGCAATATAGCTTCGGCCATAACCACCGACTGCCTATCTGCCTCTTGCTGATTCTTCCCCGGCTTAGCAGGCCCCCTACGTTTTGCAATTCTATAGATTAGAATTGCGTTAAGAATCTGTGCAAAAACAAACGTGAAGCGAATATCGCCAAAGAGATATCGAAAAGGCGCCAAACAAAATAACAAACCAGGAAAGTAAAGAAAACCTGGCAAGTAGGAAAAAAGCCCATGATAAATATCCACATAAGTCTGGCTATAAGGATTCTTGCCTTTTAGAAAGAAATCAACCGCTGCCGTATTGTTGACAAAAACATCAATCAAAGGATGAGGCGAAAGAGCCGGGATCAGAAATTGTGCACAAATCAGGAGAGAAATTATGGCCACCGCCAAAATGCGGTAAAGTATTATCAATTTTTTTCCTAATTCATTTTTTCCTGTCAGAATAGTTGCGCATAAAATAGTAAACAAACAAACCGAGAAGCTTTGAGTCAATGAGAGTACAGCGTCAAAAATAACCTGAATCTTGAAATTGGAAGGGTAAATCACATGGGCGTTTTTGACAAGAGAGTGCAGGAACATCAATTGTCCGAGGCCCAAAATGAGATAGAGGCTAGTTCTTCCAAAATTATAATTCGATTCGAGCTTCCCTTTGAACTTATTAGTCCAATTTAATCGTTTAATAAGGAAGGGCACCGTCGCAAAATAAAGTAAGGTATAAAAGGCAATTTTGTGATGAAAAAGGCCCAAACTAATGCCAAGCAAGTGCCCCATAAATAGAAAAAATAGACTAGCCACTAAGAACGACAATGTCGATCCTTTCCTAAAGACCGGCCGCTACCGTCGTACCTTGATGAATCGCTCTCTTTGCATCCAACTCCAATGCAACATCAGCTCCGCCAATGAGGTGGATCTTGGCTTTCGAGGCGGACAGAGAATCAAATAGCTCCCGCAAAGACTCTTGGCCCGCACAAATAACCACATGATCCACGTTCAGCACTCGCTTCTCACCTTTGATTTCGATATGCAGGCCGTCATTATCAATTTTTGAATATTTCACGGAATTCAGGAGTGTAACCTTTTTATCCTTCATCTGCGTTCGATGAATCCAGCCCGTGGTTTTGCCCAAATTTGCACCGAGCTTAGTATCACTTCTCTGCAGCAGATAGACTTCTCGAGGAGAAGGTTCTTTCTCTCTCTGCACCCCAGCAATACCGCCTCTAGCCGAAACGGTAAAATCAATCCCCCAATGCTTGGCGAAAGCTTTCGGATCCAAGCTCATGGAGTCTCCCTCTGAAACTAAAAACTCTGCTACGTCAAACCCGATTCCGCCTGCACCAATAATAGCAACGGATTTACCGACCTGAACTTTACCTCGTAAAACATCCACATAAGAAACTGCCTTAGGGTGATTGATCCCCTCAATCTCCGGTATGCGAGGAGTGACTCCAGTCGCAATCACAACGTGATCAAACCCACCTTGTGTTAATTGCTGGGCAGTCACACGATGATTGAGTTTCACCTTCACTTTACCTAGCTCTAGTTGTTTTTTATAATATCGAAGCGTTTCGTGAAATTCTTCTTTTCCAGGAATCGTTTTAGCTAAATTAAATTGTCCGCCTATTTCGCTGTCAGCTTCAAACAATGTTACTTCATGGCCACGGCTAGCTGCGATAGTAGCGCATGCGAGGCCTGCAGGGCCGGCGCCCACAACCGCGACTTTCTGCTTGATTGCTGCAGGTTTAATCAGCAGTTCCGTTTCATAACAAGCCTGAGGATTCACTAAACACGAAGCTCTCTTGTTCTTGAACACATGATCCAAACAGGCCTGGTTACACCCTATACAAGTATTGATTTCATCCGCTCTACCTTGGCTAGCTTTTAAGACAAAATGGGGATCTGCTAAAAAGGGACGCGCCATACTCACCATATCAGCATCCCCCCGAGTTAAAATGCTTTCTGCGACCTCGGGAGTGTTAATTCTATTGGTGGTGATGAGAGGAATTTTTAATTCCTTTTTCATCTTGTGAGTAATTGCGCTAAAGGCCGCTCGCGGCACCATCGTTCCGATAGTTGGAATTCTGGCTTCATGCCAGCCAATTCCAGTATTAATAATTGTAGCGCCGGCTTCTTCGATTTTTTTACCTAGTTGAACTATTTCCTGCCAGGTACTGCCCTCTTCAACTAGATCCAGCATTGAGAGCCGATAAATAATGATAAAGTCTGGTCCAACTTTTTCTCGGGTTCTTCGAACAATATCGATCGCGAATTGAATTCGGTTCTCGTAAGCCCCCCCCCAAAGGTCCTTTCTTTTATTCGTCCCTTTGCTGATAAATTGATTGATGAGATACCCTTCGGAACCCATGATTTCGACACCGTCGTAACCCGCTTTTTTAGCCAAGTGAGCGCAACTGACAAAATCTCGAATCGTTTTTTCAACCCCTCTTTTGGAGAGCGCCCAAGGACGGAAGGGACTAATGGATGCCTTGATTGCTGAAGGACCTACCGCAAAGGGATGAAAGGCATACCGGCCGGCATGAAGGATTTGAAGCGCAATTTTCCCACCCGCAGAGTGGACCGCAGAGGTGATTTTACGGTGGTGAAATACATGCCAATAATTACTCAGCTGAGCACTAAAGGGCGCAACCCGACCAGCAATATTTGGAGCAATTCCACCAGTTACAATCAGTCCGACTCCGCCTCGAGCTCGTTCGGCATAATAAGCCGCAGCTTTCAGGAAACCGCCTTTGGTTTCTTCAAGCCCGGTATGCATCGAACCCATAAGAACGCGGTTCTTCAGGACGGTAAAACCCAAATCCAGAGGTTCAAGAAGCTTGGGATATTGCGAATGACTGGATTGCTTTTTCATAAAAATTCTCCGGTTAGGATGTCGTGGAAGTTAAGTGTACCGCTAAATCCGAGATGAGAAGAGTTTCTTGCTCTCCTTTGATCAGATTTTTTAATACTACTTTTCCTTCTGCCAGTTCCGTATCTCCCAATAAAACGACATACCGGGCTTTATGCTTGGCAGCCAGTTTCAACTGAACGCCAAAACCCTCTACGGAAAGAGGCGTCATCACTCGGAGCTTAGCATTCCTAAGAGTTTTTGCGATGCCTTCGGCTACGGACCGTAACTCCTGCTTAGGCAATGTTACCAGCACATCGATGTCAGACCCAAAGTCAGGCAAAAGCTTATGCGTTTCCAGAAAATGCCTAAACGTGACATCTCCCATTCCAAAGCCAACCCCAGAGAGCTTATGATTTCCAAAAAGCCCAATTAAGTTGTCGTAACGTCCCCCTCCAAACATGGCGCGCCGATTCTCTGGAGACGTGTCATACATTTCGAAAACTGTACCCGTATAATAATCCATTCCCCTTAAGACACTAGGATCAAAAATAACTTCTGACTCTACGCCAGACTCTTTTAGACAGCGAAAGAGAGACCGAAGTTCGGTGACGCCTTTACATGGAAATTGAGTCTCTACTTCTTCGAACGAGGATTTGAAAAACCCTTCCATTTTCTCGCGTTGTTCGGCCCCTATGCCGAGTTCGCCCAACCATTTCTCATAAGCGGGTTCACCAATTTTAGCCCGTGCATCGATTGCCTTAGTAGTTTTTAAAGCAGTGTCTGGAGTGAGTCCTAAAATCTCGATAAAAAAATGATCTATTAATCTGCGGTTATTGACGCGAATCGCAACGTTTTTCTCACCGCCGAAGCCTCGAACAATATCTAAAGCGAGACAAAGAACTTCGGCATCAGCCAAAATAGGGTCCCCTCCCAATACGTCAACATTGAGTTGCCAGTGCTCTCGCAATCTCCCTCGTTGGGGCCTCTCGTAACGCCATAAATTAGGAATGCTGTACCAACGAATAGGTCGAGGCAATTCATGAATTTTGCCGGCTACCATGCGAGCAAGAGTAGGAGTCATTTCAGGGCGGACTGCTAATTTTCGCTCTCCGCGATCCATTAACCAATACAGCTGTTGATTGACGATCTCTTCTCCAGTTTTAGCTGCGTAAAGCTCAAAGGGCTCAAGCATGGGGCCACCATATTCCTGATACCCATAGGATTCGGCGACCTGTCCCATCCGATCAAAAATCCATTGTTGGACGCGCATGTCATCCGGATAAAAATCTCGAGTACCCTTATAAGGCTGTGTAGAGAGCTGCATCTGCCGGGTTTTAACACACCCTCGCAGGTTTAGGAAATTGACTTTTTTGGCAGTTTTGTTATCGATATTCTTACTTAAAGGGAGAATTTATATGGGCACACCTAAGATTGATCGCACGCAACTCGGTTTCAAAAAACAACTATTCATTTTGCCGTTCGATCACCGGGGATCTTTTCAAGAAAAGCTCTTCGGAATCAAAGGACGAGCGCCCACAGCTGAAGAAACTAAAGAAATCGCTGGCTATAAAAAGATTATTTACGATGGTTTTAAGAAAGCTGTTGCCGCAGGAGTTCCTAAGGATAAAGCTGGAATTTTGGTGGACGAACAGTTTGGCAGCGAAATCCTAACCGATGCCAAAGCTCAAGGCTATATGACAGCCTGTCCTGCAGAAAAATCGGGCCAAGAAGAATATGATTTTGAATATGGCGAAGAGTTTGGCGCCCATATCAATAAATTTAATCCAACATTTGTGAAAGTCCTTGTCAGATACAACCCTCAAGGAGATGCAAATCTCAACCTAAGACAAGCAGAACGTCTAAAGAGGCTTTCGGACTACTGCCACAGCCATAACTGCAAATTTATGTTTGAACTTTTGGTGCCAGCAACCCCTGAACAATTGACTTCAGTGGGCGGAAATACTGCGCGATATGACCACGAGCTTCGTCCTGCACTTATGGCACAAGCCATGAAGCATCTTCAGGACTTTGGTGTTGAGGCGGACCTCTGGAAATTAGAAGGAATTGAGACTGTAGAAGATTCCCAGAAAGTAGCAGCCCAAGCACGAGTTGGCGGCAGAGACAATGTAGGCGTAATTGTATTAGGCCGCGGAGAAAATGCCGAAAAAGTAAAACATTGGTTAACTACAGCTGCGAAAGTGAAAGGCCTAATAGGCTTTGCAGTAGGGCGAACTGTATTTTGGGAGCCTTTGAAAGCTGTTAAAGAAGGTAAGATTACTCGCGAAGAAGCATCAGATCGAGTGGCCCAAACTTATAAAAGCTTTTGTGACCTTTGGACTAAAGCTCAGGCCTAAGCTCTTCTGAACGTGATTATTGGCAGAAAATTCTATTTTTTCAAAAAAGTAGGAAACCTAATAAACTCGAATTGAGTTTGTACAAAATACGGACTTTGCTTAAAAGATAATGCTGGATTTCCCTGAGCAAGTGTCAGAGGCTTGGCTTGAAATTTCGATTGAAATGCGTCATTTAATCGAGAATATTGAAGAAATTCTACGTTAGCGGTCGATTTTTTATGAGGGATCCCAAGACTGCTGAGGGAACGGTTCTGACTTTGATTATTCTGCACTGCAGTGGCTTCAACAGCCCAAAAAAGCGATGACAAAACTGCAAAAATTTCGATCCCTCGGGTGACCATAACTGCTGCGTGATCCACCGCAGCATTCAATGGCTTCTTATACTTATGGGGAAATGATCGCTTAACTTTTTTTCTAACTTCTTTAGTGCGTTGCGTATGATTTTTCATAATTTCCTCCACCCAACCAATAAGTCCAGTATACACTAATAGTTTACTATATTAGTCGGTTTTTAGTCTAGGTAAATCTATGCTAGACTGCCCGCATGAGCTTAAAAGCGGAAATAACTCAATCAAATCAAGCCTATTCTATGATATTAATGAAACTATCCGGCAAGGACAGCCCTGGAATCACTGCTGAAATTACTCAAATTTTAGCGTCTCATGGGGTCACGGTTCTGGACATTGGCCAAGCAGTCATTCACCAATTGCTTTCGCTCTCGCTGCTCTTCGAAGCTAACTCAACTACTTGCGACTTGATCAAAATGAAAGCAGAGTTATTGCTCAAAACTGATGAGCTTGGGTTGAAGCTCGAGTTTGAATCTATCAACCCGGATTCCACTACTTCCACCTCCCAATATCATCCTTCCAGACGTCTCAAACATTATGCTTTGACGCTTCTAGCTGACCCAGTGAGTGCTCGCGCATTACACGAAGTCACAAAGGTTCTGGCAGGCCTCAAAGTCAATATCGATTTTATCAAGCGCTTAAGTGAAGGATCGTTCTCCTGTGTGGAAATGGGAATCAGCTCTTTTGAACTGCTAGATGAGTTCACTTTGCGGAAAGACCTACTCTTAATTTCAAAAACATTTGAAGTCGACGTAGCTCTACAAGAAGAAGGTTTATATCGAAGAGCTAAGCGCCTGGTAGTGCTGGATATGGATTCCACCCTGATTCAAAGTGAAGTCATTGATGAGCTAGCCAAAGAGAAAGGCGTTTACGACGAAGTCTCTGCAATTACTCATAGTGCCATGATGGGTGAAATGAACTTCAGCGAAAGTCTGAAATTACGTTGCCAAGCCCTGAAAGGCCTGAACGGAACCGACTTGGACAGAGTTTACAGCAGAATTCAACTAACCCTAGGAGCCGAATCCCTCATCCAAATTTTAAAAAAACTTGGATATAAAATCGCGGTAATCAGCGGGGGCTTTACCTTTGTCGCCGATAGACTCAAACAAAAACTTGGACTCGACTATGCCTATGCGAATGTACTTGAAATTCAAAACGGAATCTTAACAGGGAAAGTCCTACCTCCGATCATTGATGCCCAACGCAAAGCCGACCTTCTTGATGTCATAGCGCAACAGGAAAAAATTGAATTAGATCAAGTCATTGCGGTGGGTGACGGCGCAAACGATTTATTAATGCTTGAAAAAGCCGGGCTCGGAATCGCTTTCAATGCAAAACTTATTGTCCGAGAAAAAGCCGACTTGGCGCTCAGTCAGAAAAATATGAAATCCATTCTATATTTACTAGGGATCTCTGAACGAGAGGTTTCAGAAGCGATTTCAGAGTAAATATTGAGAGTTAATTCAAATCATAACCCACTTGCACCATTCCTGAAATTACAAGCCCGGTTTTTAAAATTAACCCAACAAACGGGGCTACACTCACCTTCCATCCTTTGCCAAGCTCTCGCGTGTATCTAGGACTAGCCGAGATAGTTGTCTCCTGCTGATTGGAAGCGTAGGTGGATTCATTTATGAATAGTTCAAACATTTCCTTTTCATTAACTTCAAATTCAAGGGACTGATCAAAGCTCAAAGAAGGAAAAGTAAGAAGCTGATTGGTAGAGGAAGACCAGCCGGTTTGTGCGAATAACGGAATCCTCTGGAGTGGTCTGATTTCTAAATATTGCAAGTAGGTATCGACGTTAATATTGTAGTAGAAAATGTTCCCGCCCAATTTCAACGTGAGTCCCTCTTTTGGAAAATAAGTAATTTCAAGTCCAGTCCGATTTTGAAACAATCTTTGATCCTCCCTCAAGGGATCTACCAGAGCTCTCCTATAAGTTTTCCCTCCTACCAGATGCTCTCCAAATCCCAAAATCAAACCCATCTGGATTTCCGGAAATTGAGCAAAACCTTCTCCTTCTTCTGTTTCCTCATCTTCGGAAGTAATAGCTTTCTTTTTCAAAGCAAGCGCCTTCTGTTTTTGACTCCACTGTCGCTCATAATATTGATCGGCCTCTGAACTATCATATCCCCCTGTTGAGTCAGCGGGGGACCGAGAATGTAAGGAGAAAGTCTTCCAAAATTTAAATAGTACTGCACCATGATTGTAATTCTCGGCTGTATTATTATCGATATCCAAATCCATACTCAAAGTGAAAGTGGGTACGAGGGTCCACTCCAACCCCCCTTTCAATGAAATCACGCCATCATTGATATCTGGATATCTACCTATAGCTGGAGAAGCCAAATAGGTAAATCCGCCCCCTAACATCCAGGATAAAGGCAAATATACCTTCTCTTTTTTCGCCAATATTGAATTTTTATCCCTAGCTTTCAGAAAATAACTTCCCTCGATATTATCAGGGCGGACAAAGTGTCGTGAAATCTCAAAACTCTGTGCAATAATTCCGGCGCCTACCCCTGTCAATGAGGACGCTTCGTCCTCTCTTCCTCCATAAGCGGTAAAGGAACAAAGGTGAGAGAAAATCAAGGTTGCTCGAAAAAACCAGTCACTCCATTTACGCTTACTTTGGCTTCGCATATTTTCGATTTTATCCCTCTCCTTCTTAAAGTCCATGATATGTAGAAGACAATCATCAAACTAAAACCATTTTTGGGAGAACGAAACCATGGATATTGCTATTTTTAGCCTGGACGGATTTATGTTTCTTTTACGCTGGCTCCATTTATTTTTTGGAGTTCTGTGGATTGGATTGCTTTACTACTTTAACTTTGTACAAGGTTCCTTTTTTGCAGAAACAGATGGACCTACTAAGTCCAACGCAATTCAGAAATTAGTACCACGAGCACTCTGGTGGTTTCGTTGGGCCGCAATGTACACAATGCTAACAGGCCTAATCTATCTCGCTACCAAAGCACATTTAGGTGGCTTTGGAATATTCTCAACATCTTACGGGATCGCCATTCTGACCGGTATGACTTTGGGATTGTTCATGTGGGCCAATGTCTGGTTTGTCATTTGGCCAAATCAGAAAATCGTAATTGCCTCTGCCACTCAGGCTGCCACGGGTGGATCCGCATTACCGACGGCAGCTCCTGCCGGTGCCAAAGCGGGGCTGGCTTCGCGTACTAATACGCTATTTTCAATTCCCATGCTGTTTTTCATGGGCGCAGCCAACCACCTTCCCTTCAATGTTAATCCTAACGCCAATCTTACAATCCTTGCGATCGTTCTTGGACTGATTATTCTTGGAATAGAGTTTAACGCTCTGAAAGGAAAACCCGGCCCTATGACTACCGTAAAAGGAGTCATTACCTGTGGATTCATATTAGCAGCTGTTTTATACTTTATAGTCGAAATTCTTACAAAGTAGACCTTGGACCAAATAAAGAAAGGGTGCCAGATAACCTGACACCCTTTCTTAAAAATTTAACCTATGGCATTGAAAATAAAATGAACCGGATATTTTTACTACCACTTGCTCTCGCCTTCGCCTTGTCCTTTAATTTTATCGCCTGCGAATCGAAACCCGCAACAAGCTCCAAGGATCTATTCAATCCTGTGTACGAGCGCGGACGCACAGTTTACCAAACGCAATGCACTGCTTGTCACAACTCTGACCCCAGGCGGGCCGGATCTATTGGTCCCGAAGTTTTCGGTTCCTCACGTGAGCTTTTAGAAGCAAGAGTTCTCCGAGCTGAATGCCCTGCCGGGTATAAACCTAAGCGTGAAACTCACCAAATGGCGGCCTTCCCTCATCTAAAAGCAGAGATTGATTCCTTAACTACCTATTTAAATAAGAAATAGGTCGCTAGGTTAGCCCCTCTTTGACTACTTAAGCTTCCTGATTACCTAAGCGCAAACAGCAGCTTGATGTCTTCATCGTCGAAGGAAATACCTGCGCCGTAGGAATAAATGGGCTGCCCCCCACCTGGCAAGCCTTTAACAGACTCTATAGCTGCTGTTAAATAGACTCCTGATACAGGGTGAGCCGTTAATGCAATTCTAACGTCTAAACCAGCTGAATTGGTTCTGAGATAGAGATCATTTTTGATTTCAAATAATTTCTCAGAGCCCGTAGGTCCTAAAAGTATTTTAGCAGATCCAGCCCCATCGCCATAAAGCGCCCCAACCGATAGATCTAGACGTCCCCAAAACACTTTCCCAAGCATTGCAGTCAAGAGAGTGGAGGTTTGATCTAACACCTGTGCTTGAGAGGAGACCGTCTGAGTCAGTCCTCCTGCGGTAGTCGTCGTTGTAGTAATGGTATTACTGATTCTGCCTCTAGAATCTGAAGCCAACCCTAGTAAGTAATATCGATCTGGTGCTGGCCAAATACCTAATTGAAACCAGGCCCTTCCTCCGCTATAGGCCGGCAACATCGCGGCTCCTATATCCACTACAAACCTAATATCGCCAACCTTATTTAAAAGACGATTCACATTCTTAACAGCAACACGGATTTCTTCCGCATAGCTCGGATCATTCAGAAGCATCCCAACGGATCCTTCACCTCGGTTCACTCGGGTCATTTGGTCACGAAGCTGTTCGATAGAATCCTCAAGCTTTGCTAAAGTTCGTTGAGCTGTTTGGTTAATTCCACCTTCAGGAGAGAGAGTTCTATTAGCGTTCTGAAGAGTGACGTTGAGCTGATCCATCGTCCTCTTCATCTCTTCTGGATTTAGCGATTTCTTCAAATTACCGGTCAATCCACTCATTTCCTGGACTAACTCATCTACCCGGCCTACCAAATGTTGAACGTCCTGGCCTTCTTCTC
>JBDSKY010000299.1:0-5669 GCA_039916675.1 Bdellovibrionia bacterium | reverse complement strand
GTAAATCTGTAGCCCCAGCGGCAGGCGCGGCTGCGGCTGCGTTGGCCAAGTTAGTGCCCGATCCATCTGCTAAGTAATAAAGAAAAAATCCTGCAAAAATTTTATTGGGGTCATGAATAAGCTGCTTATTATTCTCCCAGATCTGCTTCCACTTCGCAGGACTTCCATAAACTGCTCCTGAAATCTTCCCGAGTGTGTCGCCGGTCTTGATAAGGTATTTTTCGCCGTTGCGATCCACCACCGCTGGTGTGGCCGGAAGCTCCAGTTTTAAAATGGCTCCCTTTTTTAGACCTTTTGGATCTGAGATTGTGTCCTTATTTGCTTCAAGGATATTTTTCCATTTATAAACATCGCCATAGGTTTCAAAGGCGATCTTCATCAATGTATCGCCGGCTTGAACGGTGTATTG
Organism: Bdellovibrionia bacterium; assembly: GCA_039916675.1. Taxonomy (GTDB): domain Bacteria; phylum Bdellovibrionota; class UBA1018; order UBA1018; family UBA1018; genus JBDSKY01. The sequence goes on along the minus strand of JBDSKY010000299.1, from coordinate 5,260 downwards.
GGAAGTTCCGCCACCACTTACCCTGGTTTCAGTTGTCGTTCCCGAAGCGGCATCTGTTGCTACACCGGCGGATTGACTCTCTGCTCCGGGCGCTGGAACTGCGTCGGTTCCTGCATCACCGGCTTCGAGTGGTGCCGTACCGTCCCCGGCTTCGTCCTTTTTCTCTGAAGAAGAGCACGCGCTCAGTTGGAATGCCAAACTTATTAAAATTAAAGGTCCCCAAAACTTTGTCTTCATAGCTCTCCCTCCACAAGCTATTTCGGACTACAGGAGTGGAACTTTAATATTAAGACTTGATGCGCTGGAGAAAAAGATCCCTCTGGCCTAGAGCTTCAAAGATTATTTCGCTTAGATACTCGAAATCACGGGGATTTCTTAGAAAATCCAAATCATCACTAGGAATAATTAATTTTTTGCCGATGGAGTAATTTTCCATCCAATCATCATAATACCTGTTCAAATTAGCCAAGTATTCCGAAGGAATATTCTTCTCATAGTCCCGTCCGCGCATCTTTATTTTGTCTTTTAAAGATGGCAATGATTTCTTTAAATAGACAATCAGGTCAGGCGGGGTCAAAAATTGACACATGACAGAATAGAGTTCTAAATAATTGTCGTAATCACGCTTCTCCATTAATTTTTGCTCATAGAGATTTCGAGCAAAAATATTAGCGTCTTCGTAAATACTTCGATCTTGCACCGCGCTACTTGTACCTAGACTGACGTTCCGATGAGCTTGAAAGCGGTTGTTAAGAAAGAAAATCTGTAAAGGGAACGCCCATCTGCTCATATCCTGGTAGAAATCAGTCAAGTAAGGATTGTTCTGAGTTGCCTCAAAATGAGGCGTCCATCCATACCGCTCTGACAGCATTTGTGTTAGAGTAGTTTTTCCAGTTCCAATGTTCCCAGCGATGGCAATAAATATTTTTTCATTTGGCAAAACAATTTTCCCCCTTATAAACCCTTTTTTGTCATAGGTTGACTGCCTTAATTAAGTCAAGAATGGATTTGCACTCAGCGGCACGATCCTGTAATTTTTTAGATATAGAGGATTAGAATATGGCCCAAGTACCCGAAAGCGCAAACAAAGGTTTAGAGAACATAGTTGCATGTACAAGTGAGATTAGTACGATTCACGATGCAACTCTTCTGTACCGCGGATATGCGATTGATGACCTTGCTGCAAAGTGCAGCTTTGAAGAGGTCATTTATCTTCTCTGGAACGGAGAACTTCCCAAAAAAGCCGAGTTGGAAAAATTCAAACAAGAGATTTCCGCAAAAATGACTTATCCCGAGGCTCTGAAGCCAATTCTCGAAGCAGTTGCTAAGACTAAGGCTCATTCCATGGCTAAGTTAAGAACAGCAATTTCGTATTATGGATTATTGGACCCTACTGCTGAGGATATTACTCCTACCGGGATAAGAACCAAAGCCTTGGCCTTGACTTCGGCATTTGGTTCCATCGTTTCATCCTTAGCACGACTTGAGCAAGGCGAAAAACCAGTCGCCCCTACTCCAGGAAAGAGCATGGCCTGGAACTTCTTGAAAATGATCCGAGATAAGGAACCTACCGCAGAGGAAGAAAAACTCTTTGACACGGCATTAGTTCTCCATGCCGATCATGAACTGAACGCCTCGGCATTTACAGCCCGCGTTGTGTCCTCCAGCACGACAGACTATTACAGTGCGATGACGGCTGCAATTGGTTCACTCAAAGGCCCCTTACACGGGGGTGCCAATGAGCAAGTGATGCTTATGCTCAAGGAAATCGGATCTTTTGCGCAGGTAGACGCTTTTATTAATGACGCGGTCAATGCCAAGAAAAAAGTCATGGGAATCGGACATCGTGTCTATAAAAATGGGGACCCACGTGCCCGAATCCTTAAAGACATGTCTCTCCAGATTTGCAAAAAAGCCGGTCTAGAAGATTATCATAAGATGCTTGTCAGAATTCAGGAACAGATGGAGCTGAAAAAGGGACTGATGCCAAACGTCGACTTTTTTAGCGGTCTTGTCTACACGGCCCTTGGACTGAGACCGAGAGACTTCACACCGATTTTTGCTGTAAGCCGCATTTCGGGATGGACAGCCCAGGTTCTTGAGCAATATGCCAACAATCGTATTTACCGTCCTCGCGCATTCTATACCGGCAGCACAGACAAGAAGTTTATTCCACTCGACCAACGTTAAGAAAAAAAGAAAAATGTTTTTGGGCCGGGGATCCAGATTTTCACGGCCCAAAAACCATTTTTCTTTTTTTAACTCCGTCGTAACGGGTGAAACTGATCAATTTGCTTGAGGAAACCTTGGATTTCAGCTTTGATTTCCTCAGGGGTTTTATCTTGGACAAAAGCAAGGTTGTCTTGGATTTGACTTGAACTCGCTGAGTCATCAGAAAGCTTGTTGGCTAGTTCGAGTCTTTTTAGGGCTTGGTTTAAGTCCTTACGCGCTTGATTCCAGCTGGCTACATCTGACTTGTTTGCTTGCGTTCGTAATTTCGCGGCTGCTAACAAACTATAAATATGGGATGTATTGAGTTTGGAATCCTGCGTCAAAACCCGGAGTGCAGCGCCGGTTTGTCTAGAACTTACGAGTGAATCAGCATACCAAACGGCAGCGGCTTCCAAGTTTCTCTCTATATCTTGTCCTGAATTCCTGCCTAAATCTTTTCCTAATTCTTTTCCTAACTCTTTTTTTAAGGAATAGTAGGCTTCCTTCAATTCAATTAGCGCATCACGATGGTTCCCTCGATTTTGATAAGTTTTACCCAACCAAAGTCGAATTTCTGGGTCAAATGGATCCAATTGTTTTGCCATTTTGAAATGAGCTAAGGCCTCCTTCGAACTACCTTCAAGAAGGGTACTTTGCCCCATGCGTAAGAGCACCTCTACATTGTCGATTTCCTCACTCATGGCCCTCTCAAATTTCTCCTGAGAAGGTTTAAACTTTCTTCCGGCCAGAAGGATTAGACCATCTTGATAGGTTTGGAAGGCGGTATTTGTTAAAAAAAGTCGGGACAACACTCGAATCCTTGTCAACAACTGCCCTCGCTGGGAACTTTTTACCTGATCTATTGCTTGATTTAAGTGTTTAAGAGCCTCTTGCCTACGCCCTAAATAAGTTAACGCTGTCGCCAATCCCACCCAAACGGTTACTGAGCTTGTATCTCTTTTAATAATATCCAAATAACAATCACGGGCCTCGGTCCATTTATGCCTATCTAGATAAGCTTCCGCATCAGAGGATAAACAAGCTCGAGGTATTTCGGGGATCCCACTGGGCCGCTGTATCGGAATTGGGGCGGCCTCGCTGAAAGGGACACTTAAAGACAGCTTAAGAATACCTACCAAGACCCAAAAAAGGAACCCACGCATAATATTTGACGGTCGCTCGACAGGCTCCCCGAGCCGAGCTAAACTTGAAGAGACTAGGAATGAAGAGAAACTTATGGATCTCATTGACCTGCATTAAACCTAATGCAGAAAAGAATGTCAAACCGGCTTCGCCTAACCGCGCTGCTTGGGTCTTACCGCTGTGGATTGCGATTCTGTTTGTAATCAGTCCTTACGCTCACAGTTTAGACGAACCTATCCCAGTACCCGAAATAACAGTGGACTCCTCAATACAGGAACCCCCTCCAGCAGCTCTGTCTTCCAATGCTGCTGATAAAACCATTGGCGAAAATATTATTCCCGTTGACACACTCCCTCAAATCACGGCCAATAAATTTTCAGTCCGAATCTTAAAACACACCGCTTCAAAGAGAATCTATCTTATACAATTTGCAGATCAGCTTATTCCCAAGCCCGGCGCAATTTTGCTCTTAAAAAGTCAGGCCGAATCCATTATGGCCTTTCGTGTTATTAAAGTCAGTCTCACTGATCAAACCGTTATCGGACAGGTCATTAAAAAGTACGGTGATCATACCGAATTACAGTCCGGCGAGCAGTACGATGCTATAGAAAAAGCCGCTGATATCGAGGAAGAGTCTGACATAATAGACGCTCCAGAAGCAGAATTCGAAGATCCCAGCTGGGCCACAAAAGAAGTAGACGCACCGATCCTTTCCTATGATCCTGAACTAGACGTGGGTAGTCCTACTCCAGCAGAGGTCGTAGCAAAAGCGAAGCTCTCTCCCATGGCTGCTCTTGAATCCAAAGTTGGACTTTTAGAATCTAAACTAGTGGAACTTGAAACTAAAACTGCCATGAATGCAGCGGAAGTAACCCGCGAACCGTCGGAAGTAAAAAAACCTGCTCCGGTGGAAGCTAAGGAGCCTGTCGAAAAAAAGCCTGAAGAAAAGCCTGAAGAAAAGAATAAACCACCTGAACGATTGGACGACGACCTTTTAGACAAAGAAGAAATCACTGGATCTCAAGATTCCACGTCTGTGGACGAGGTAAAGCTCTTTGACAATTATGCACATTGGATCAGCGCCGGTTTTGGCTATGTTACAAATAATTCACCGAATGGGACAGGCCTCTACAACTTCTCTGCTGGGAACTTAAAGTATGGAGTCACTATTGGAAGGCGAATGTTTGCCGAGAAAGCTCATCTTCAAGACTCTCTAGTCTTAGAAGGAAAAGTCTTTCTGTATAAGGGTATTAATTTTGCCGCCCAGGGTGACTCATACACTGTGCTGTCCGTCGCCGGTAACTTGAGATACAATTTGTTTTTCAGCGAAGGTTTCGGAATATTTGGCTACGCAGGAATGATGCAAAGCAATGTGCTCGCCAGCGCCTCCGGTGTGACAAGCGCAATTGCGGCACTGAATTCTGTTTTACCTTCTGTCGGTGGCGGAATTTTGTTACAGATTGGGCCTAGCTGGTATGCGCGACTTGATATTGGAATGGATGACACCAGCCTAAATCTTCTTTTACGCTTTTAGGAGAACCCATTGATTTTAAGAATATTTAATAAAAAGTTCTCTAATATTTGCATTCCTCTATTGGCAATGGCCGTACTCAGCCAAGTTTCTTGCGGCGTGAAAGGGCCTCCTCTGCCTCCCCTAGAAGTCATTCCACAAAAGAGTGAACCCGAAGCTAGCCCAAGGCCGCAGTCAACTACCCCTTCCTAAAGGAAGGAGCTTGAGGGAGGAATCCTAAAAGCTCAGGGTTGACCAGAACACAAACAGAAAGGACAAAAGTAAATTGTTTGTAGCCGATTCTAAGGAAAACATAGGCACCTCGCTACGCCACCTCAATAGCGGGCTCTGCGGAGTAAATGTATGTGGAGACGAAGGGTTATTCTCCCCGGCAGT
>JBDSKY010000298.1:0-4807 GCA_039916675.1 Bdellovibrionia bacterium | reverse complement strand
GATAAAGCAAAAGTCCCCAAGTAAAGGTAAGTAAAACCCCTAATAGAGTCTGAGCAGAAACCATATTGAAGATACCCTTCTAGATTCAAGAAGAGTATCATTTTTTCAATATGATCTCGTAATAAATACTAAAAATTGAGATTTGAGTTCTTAATCAACGCTTTAACTATATGCATCAATGGTAAGTGAGCTCTGGAGTTTTTAACGGCTAGCTTTTTCCAGAGTTCAGGCATGGAAACATCTTTCAGATTATCCCATTCAGATGGAGCATCTAATCTATCAAGAAGTCGGTCTGCAGCCGTTTTGGCTTGGGAGCCTGGCGGAGGTGTCCAGAGAAAATCGGGATGCATGTTGTGGTACCATTCGCCACCTACAATCTTTCCATTTCTATCCAATTCAAGATCATACAGATAATTGACCGATCCCCAGATGTCATCTTTTGAAGAATCCAACAGATCAATTGTAGGAAAATTTTCGCCGACATAAGTTATTTCGGCAGAAATACCCACCACTGAAACGGCATCCGGATTAGTTCTGTATTTATGGAATACATCCTTTTCAAAGTCATTCAGTGGCACTAGTGCTTCATCCAATCTCTCTACCGCCTTCGAGGTTTTTGGATTAAAATAGGTGTATTTATAGCCTAAAATCGGCTGATTCCAAACTTCATAATCATAGCTCGCATCCATGATGAAGCTTCTCTTGGAAATCCCAATCTGATTTACAACAGAGAGATGCCAAGTGGCTGGATTTGTATCGTAACACTCTTGGTCAATGATCCGGCCATCTTCACCGAACTTTGCATTCTTTTGATCACATCGTCCACCAACAAATCGAACTTGAGGTGATGCATTAGCCCAAAGTAAGGACGCGAGAGCTTTAATATCTGAAGGATAAAATGTTATCCTGGTATGGTTATCCGCTGCCATTGCCGAGACAGCATGAGTTGGCCTGTCTTCCATATAGGATGCCGGAGCCCAACCGTGACAAATACCCATCCAGCTTTCCACAGACCCGATGGCATTGTAATAGGCCTGTCCTTCGTTCACATTAGATTTTGTCAGAGATAGATCAGCATCACCCACTAGAAGGTCATATTTTTCTGCAGGGGAAAGCTGGTCCACTGAGCTACTCATATGAGTCCGGAGAAGGTAATCTCGATTTATTTTCCAATCAGGTGACTCTGGAAACCTCTCATCTGCGTAGCGCTTGGCAATCTGTCCCGAGACGATCTCCCAATAATCACCCGACCAAGGAGACTGATCAAGTCGACTGGACATTAAACCCCGATCTTCGATTTCTTTAAGAGTACTTACCTCGAATGAATCCACTAGGTCTTCAGGACGATCGTGCGGCGCAATTGCCGACCTTCCAGTGATTGGCTCGCCCCTTACCGCCCTACTTTGCTGAAGATTAAGCCTTACTTGCTCCCTGTAAGCCACAAAGTCCTCTTTTTGCCTTTGTTGAATTGATAGTGAGGTTCTGGGTTTTATGACCTGGCCGGTCCTGGCATCAACCTTCTCAACATACTTAGGATCATTCATGAATGATGCAGGATTCTGATGAAACTTTAGAAGGTCTTGTTCGATTCGAGAGGAGATATCTGCCATAGCTGCATTTAACCCAAAGCCAAACAGTACTCCGAATAGCAAAGTTACCTTACCTACGCCTCTATTTTCTCCAACACTTGCAGCCATGCGCCCCCTCCGATTTGCAGTTCATTTAATTCTGACGAATCAGAAGTAAAACGATGCATAAGCAACCGGCAGGCCAAAACTTGTAAAATTACTATAACAAACTAAAATAAACCTAAATTTAAGAATTAGAGGGCAGTTTTTTTGAGAGAGTTGTAGAATTTCAATTAGCTTTGAAAATTATCAGGGTTTTATTCCCAAGAGTGGCGACAAAATACCTAAAATTCGCTTATGAAAAATTAGGCCTCGAAATTAAAGGGAAAATGGGTCAAAGCAACTCAGAATCATCGGGAAGGACTAATTACCACTCCTTTTTGCGGAACGGGTTGATGCTCGCCTATTTTAGACAAATTCACTAGTTTTCTTATCAAAAACGCCCGATAACACGGACGGTTCAGCTTTTGCATGACTATCAATCCAAAATGTTGTATTTCTACGTCTCTTTATGAAGGTACTAATTATTGATGACGATAAAGATATTTGTGAAACGATTAGTTTGGTACTCCAATACCATGGTTACTCTTCTGCTTATGTACAAAGCGGACATGAAGGCTTGGCATACTTAGAACGTGAGTCAAGTCAGGTTTGTCTGGTGCTGCTTGATCTTATGATGCCAGGAATGAATGGCTGGCAGGTTTTAAAAAAAATTGAAGAAAATGCGCTGACTACTTCCATCCCAATCTTTATCCTTACCGCCTTCGTGGGGCCAATTGAAAATATTAATCCCAACTCAATCATAAGGAAGCCGCTTGATATCGATACGCTCTTGAATATAGTTCAACAGAATTGCTTAAAATAATGACCCTCATTAATATTCTAATTTTACTCGCATGTTGAGCATTGAAAACTTACAATAGGTTTAAACCAAGAAGAGATTGCAAACTATGAAGTTTTCTACGCTTAGCCATCATGCAGGTATCTCCCACAAGCGAGGTCCTTTTACTTTCTACTCCGCAGTTCGAGGCCAAGATAATACCTCGAACGTAGTATTAGTAAAACTGATTTCCAAGGAACATCCTTATTTCCTCGAAGGAGCGAGGCAATTAGAGCACGAGCATCGCCTGTCCCAGCACCTGGATCTGACTCGAATTATGCGCTCGCTATCTCTGGAGAAATCTCAAGACTATGTCGCGCTCGTCTTTGAAGACTCACATATCATTTCACTAGATCGCATCATCAAAAGAAAATTAAATACCCTCGAGTTTCTGCTATTCGCAAATGATATCTGCTATGCTCTTCTAGAGTTACACTCAAAACATATCGTCCACAGTAATCTTAATCCTCAAAATATTTACTATTTTTTTTCCGACAATCTGTTCAAGATTGCCGGATTGGAATTTGCCCAATTCGAACATGAAAACTATCAATCTGATGAAGATCGCCATTTATTTAAAGACTCAATTCCCTACATTTCCCCTGAACAGACCGGCAGAACAACCTTGCGCGTGGATCATCGATCAGACTTGTATTCAGTTGGAATGATATTTTATGAGATGCTAACAAATCAACTCCCGTTCAACGCAGATACTCCAGCTGACTGGATGTATTGCCATCTCGCAAAAGTTCCCGCTCCTCCTTCAGATTTGAATCCTAAAGTACCCACAATGGTCTCCAAGATAGTATCAAAACTTCTAAATAAGGTTCCAAAAGAAAGATACCAAAGCGCATACGGCTTGAAGATGGATATCGAAAGATGTTTGACGCAGTTCAAGAACGAAAATCGGATCTATTCCTTCAGTCTAGCTGGCAATGACATTCCTGCCAGAATTGAGACCCCAAAACATATTTACGGCCGTGAAAAAGAACTCAATCTCCTTTCGCTTGCGTATAAGCGTGTCTCTTCATTTGGAATCACCGAACTAGCTTTGATTTTGGGCTACGCTGGGGTAGGGAAAACCTCTCTAATCAATTCTTTTCTTCAAAAGCTATCCGGACCTTTTATTTTTGCAAGTGGAAAGTTTGATGAATACAACAGAACAGTCCCCTACTTTGCGATAAAACAAGCGCTCGCAAATCTCTGCCGACAGCTTCTCTCTAAAAATGAAGATGAATTGAAAAGCTGGAAAAATTCTATCTCCGCCGAGAGTTCAATTTCTATTGCAATTATTGCAAATTTAGTTCCGGAGGTTCAATTCATCACGGGAAAGCAGCCTCCGATAGCCTCCCAGTCGGGCCCGGAAGCTAAACATCAGTTTCAAAATGCTTTTAAAGCATTTATAAAAGTCTTTTCAAAAATTGACCATCCTTTGATCTTATTTCTCGACGATTTACAGTGGGCCGATGATGAGAGCCTTGATCTGATTGAATATCTTTTGGCTCAAAAAAATGTGGAATATTTTTTTCTTATCGGAGCCTTCAGAGATCACGAAATCAATGCATCTCACCCTCGTGCGACCGCTTTGCAAAAGTTAGAACAAGTTGGAGTGAGAAACACCCTAATCAAGCTGAATTCCATGACTCGGGATGAATTAAAAGTCATGCTGAAAGATATTTTACAAACTGACTCTCAAAACGTAGATCAACTATCTGAAATCATCCATGAAAAGACTGAAGGAAATCCATTCTTCAGCATAGAGCTTCTCAAGAATATCGAATCTCAAAATTTAATATGGTTTAACTGGATACAAAAAAGATGGGAGTGGGATTCTGATTCAATTTTGAAAATGGAATACTCTTCCAATGTCATTGATCTCATGACCGATAGGTTGAGAAGATTGCCTGAATCGTCGCAAAGACTCTTGATGTTTGCTGCTAGCTTAGGGAATTTTTTCCAAAAAAGCGTCTTGCTGATTGCCTCAAACTGGACAGAAAAAGAATTGGATCAGGAACTTAATTTAATCTCCAGTCTTGGCTTTATAGTTGAGGCTTCACAAGGGAATGATAGCGGTTTCAGTTTTGTTCATGATCGGATTCGACAGACCGCTTACCTTCTTATTCCAGAGACAGATCGCGCAGGTATACATTTGCAAATTGGGAGGCGGCTTATTTCCGGTTTAAGTCCTTCATTGATTGACCTCTGGAGTTTCGATCTTGCAAATCACTTTAATTTCGCTTCTTCCCTCTTGTGCAGCGAGGAGGAGATAGAAAGAGTGGTTATTCTCAACCTCTCAGCA
>JBDSKY010000297.1:0-2619 GCA_039916675.1 Bdellovibrionia bacterium | reverse complement strand
TTTCGAATTTTACCCGCTTCAGCAACTGTCTTCAGGTCGTGTAGATTGGCAACGCCCAGTTGAGAGCGGAGGAGTAAAACCCTTTTGGGACCGAGGCCTTGAATATTGAGCAGGGTACTCAGTTCCTTAGGGACTTTTTTTTCTATATCTTCAAGTAAAGTGAGCTTACCTGTCGAAACAACTTCTTGTAATTTTTCCGTGAGGTCCCGACCCAGTCCAGGAAGCTTAGGTAGTTCCTTTTTTTTACTTATAAGGTCCGACATACTTTGAGGCCAATTGGCCACGACTCGAGCCGCGTTACGGTACGCGCGTATTCGAAAAGGATTGGCTCCTTCAATTTCGAGAAGATCGGCAAGCTGATTGAAAACCTGTCCGATATAAGAGTTAGCGACTGGCATGCTTAACCTCTCCAAATGGGCAATCGTCCGTCCTTAAACATATCGGGAAAACATGCAATCGTTGCACTCAGAATATTGGCGCTAAAAGACACTTGAAATTTAGTGATAAAAGAATCCTAAGATTGCACCAAAAACGACATGGCCAAAGAGCGTTACTAGGGGCGTATGTCTTCCATAATTAAGTGCCAGGAAGCCTGGGGGTTCCAGCTGGCGGGTCGGATTTGGACCATGTTGTTCGGTTGCCATCCGAGGGTGAATAGAGGGAAGAATCATCATTCCTACGATTAAAACAAAGAGGGCATGCACAAGCCCGATCAGTCCGCCAAACCAGATATTTTTCCAGCCCGTGCTAATGAAAGCGGCAATATAGATGAAAGAGAATACCCAGCCATTGAAGAGATGGAAAAGAAATCCAAGCCATTTTGCGTGATCCCGATTTCCAGTGAAAATGGTGCCAAGCATAAAAGAAATGTCCATTCGAGTCAGGCCCATCGAACGACTTCCACTTAGAAGCGTGCTCAGGACAATAGTTGCCACAAAACCCCAGAGTAGTGCTTGCCCCCAATTCATGTGGGAATTTTTCCTTTCTTTTCAAGAAGTTCTTCAATCGCTAAAGCCGCGTTTATTAATCCAATATGACTAAATCCTTGAGGGTGGTTACCTAGGTATTCCCGATTCTCAGGATTAAGTTCTTCTGATGAGAGTCCCGAGGGTGGGAGACAGCATGATACTGCATTGAACCATTTTTCAGCTTCCCCTAAATTTCCTGCTTTAGCAAAGGCCTCGGCAAGCCAGAAATTGCAGAGAGTGAAGGCACCTTCAGGTTCTGAGAAACCATCTGAACCTTGCGGATAACGATAAATTAGTCCGTTTTTACCTAGCTGATGAATGATTTGGGTTTGGGTTGCGAGGTACCTGGGTTCGTTGGCTTCACAATATCCCACCAAGGGCATCACCAGTAGGCTTGCATCGAGTTCGGGTTCATTTAAAGCCCTAGTATATACATTCAATAGAGGATGGTAGGCCCTGCTTTCGATAGTGTGTCGAATCTTGATAGCTAACGCTCCTGGGTTGTAGGGCAAACGCCAATTCAACCGTCGAGCAAGTTTAGAAAGTCGGTCCATTGCCACCCAACACATCACTTTCGAATGTGTATAATGTTTAGGATTCGTACGGAACTCCCAGATTCCTTGATCAGGTTGCTCCCACAGTTGGGCGACTGCTGTTCCGAAGCCTATGACCATTTTCTGAGTCTCATGATCAATGGGTTCGATGTATTCGGCAAGATGATAGAAGGAATCTATTACCTCTCCGTAAACGTCGAGTTGAAGTTGTGTGGAAGCAAGGTTTCCAAGCCTTACCGGCTTGGAATTACGAAATCCGGATGCCCAGGTAGCGCGGGATTCTCTGATTTTCGCCTCGCCGTATACGTTGTAGAGAACCTGTAGGCGGGGCCATGTCAATCGAGTGGTTTGAATGAGCCATTGCAGGAATGACTTGGCTTCGTCATAATGTCCCACACGCATGAGAGCCCGCGTGGTAAAAGAGGCGTCACGTAACCAGCAAAAACGATAGTCCCAATTTCGAGATCCTCCGATCCATTCTGGAAGCGAAGTAGTTGGGGCCGCGACGACTGCACCAGAGGGTGCGAAGTTAAGAAGCTTGAGGGCAAGCGCGCTTCTTTGAATTATTTTTCTGTAAGGTCCTTGGCAGGGACACAAGGCAGACCAATTCTGCCAGTAACTGACAGTGTGATGGAGTCGATCCAGCGCGCATTGAAGGGGGGGCATAACTGAGGGTGCCTCATCCGAATAGGAGAGCGATATAAAAATTCTATCTCCATCACGAAGTTCAAATCTTGCGTTTACCTGTTGCCCTAGCGGTGTATCAGACAATTTCAAAGTCGAATTCGGAAGGGACGTCTGGAGCAGGAAGTGCTTTCTGCCGTCATCACATTTAATGCCCCAGTCACTTATTCGATAGAGTTGAAGTCCACAACGCCCATATTGACTTCGAAGCAAAAGCTCCAGTGTAAACTCGATCGAGCCCTCTCTCACTTCAAGGATTCGTAGAATCTCTTCGTCAGGCCAAAACTCATTCGGATGACTTTCTATATCCTTTACGGGAAAAAGGTCTGTCAGCACGGCTCTACCGGATTTACATTCAAAACTGGTTTGAAGAATATTGGTATCTTGGAGATAAGCCTGCTGAGATTGGAAGT
>JBDSKY010000296.1:0-5322 GCA_039916675.1 Bdellovibrionia bacterium | reverse complement strand
AAAACGACTTTAGAAACCCTCTCCGGTGCGCCGGTTTTGACGGGATTTTGGAACACTCAAAAGAGCTCCCAAGCAGAGGGCACGCAACCTGCCTTTGGAACTCACCATATCGATACAGCCAGGTGGGCCGATTTGATCTTAGTGGCACCTGCTACCGCTCACTTTATTGCCAAAGCTGCTAATGGGTTTGCCGACGACCTTTTAACAACAGAAATCCTCGCATTTCAAGGACCTGTCCTGATCGTACCGGCAATGAACCCCGCGATGTATTCCCATCCCGCCGTGCAAGAAAATATCAAACGATTATTAAAATATGGCACCCGTTTCTTAGGCCCAACCTCTGGGAAAACTGCCTGTGGCGAAGAAGGCCTAGGCCGGATGATTGAGCCTGAGGCCATTCTCGAGTTAGTTGCTTCATCATTTTTTAAAAGACCCAATGGCCGCAAGGTAGTGATCACTTTGGGACCCACTCGAAGCTCAATGGACCCAGTGAGGTATATTAGCAATCGATCTAGTGGACTTATGGGGGCATCCCTGTGTTGGGCAGCACTCCAAGCTGGATACCGCGTAAAAGCGATTTGCGGCCCCTCCCAAGCACCTCTACCGATGGTAGAGGGTATAGAGATAGTCCGGGTTCAAACGGCCCGCGAAATGGCAGAAGCCACCCTTGAGGCTTGGCCCACTGCCGATGTATATATAGGCGCTGCTGCAGTTTTGGACTGGGAAATCAAGAATCCAAGCTTGGAAAAGCTAAAAAAAGAACAGGGAATGCCTTTGATCGAATTTGAGAAGAATCCTGATATTCTTTCTCTAGTTTCTCAAAGCAAACGATCAAACCAGTTTGTCCTGGGTTTTGCTGCTGAAACGGAAAACGCTCTCCCAAATGCGAAATTAAAATTAAATCAGAAAAAATGTGACGCTATTTTCGTCAATGATGTCTCCAAAAGCACCTCGGGTTTTGAAAGCAACTTTAACTCAGGATGGTGGCTGGACTCCAAAGAGGAGATTGTCTCCTACAACGTTCTCCCAAAGACCGAACTAGCGAGAAATATTATTTCCAAAATCCCACTATTGGAGAGTGGTTCCCATCTGCCTAACTAAAACGGGAAAGAATACCTATGTATCCAAAGCCTAGAGTCATTACCACCTTGCCAGAGATACTCAAGTGGCGACGTTCCGTAGAAGGCGCTAAAATTGGTTTTGTTCCAACGATGGGGGCACTCCATCGCGGCCATGCAACACTTCTTCGGGAACTTCGCACGAGGTCTGAGATTTCGGTGCTTTCGATTTTCGTGAATCCAATTCAATTTGCGCCTCATGAAGATCTGGATCGCTATCCAAAGTCTTTTGAAAACGACCTACAAATTGCTTCCACTGAAGGAGTGGATGTTGTCTTCGCGCCCTCTGCTGAGCAGCTCTACCCTAAAGGTTTCACCACATTTGTAGAAGAAACCCATTTAAGCCTACCTTTTTGTGGCCCCTTTCGTCCTGGCCATTTCCGTGGAGTCACTACGATTGTTCTAAAATTATTTAATTTGGTTAGGCCACAATTGGCATTGTTTGGTCTCAAAGATGCTCAACAATTCTTTGTCTTAAAACAAATGGTGCATGATCTTAATCTGGATATAGAGGTAGCCGGTATCGAGACAGTAAGAGAGCCAGATGGACTTGCTTTGAGTTCACGAAATATCTATTTGTCTTCAGAGGACCGGCAGCGGGCACCCTTCCTCTATAAATGCCTAAGGGAAATTAGAAACACTGCCTTAAACAGCAGTTCCGATACTAAATCGTATTTTGAGACGATGGCTCAAAGCTTAGAGGTGGCAAAAAAGGCTTTGAGTCAGAACGGATTTATTGTCCAATACTTGGACTGCCTCAAACTTCCAAGCTTTGACCCAATGGACTCCCTCCTCGGGACCGGAGATCCTCAGATTATTGCAATAGCAGCATTTTTAGGTAAAACTCGTCTTATCGATAATGTAATTATTTCTGGCCCGACTACTCTAGAAAGAGTTCATCCGTAAGTGTCCCGCAACACCACCAAAGATATTCATGAAGAATTGGCTACTTGACTCCCAAAAATTTTGTAGGGAGTTTTAACTTTCGCATTCTTCTTATAGAGACGTTGCCCAACTCGTCTTCCCAGGCGGTTCGCTCAATCTCTTTTGGCCGTCGAGTTTTGAGGGAGCGTTGGTATATCTTACGAGCATCCTGCTCAGGGAATGGCCCCGCTGTCCGTCGTCTTCTCACCATTAGGCAATGGCAGCTTTTCGTTTACGATCCTAGTTGGGCGGACTTTAACAAATTTGTGGAAGCTATGATATAAGATAGCTCCGCAGCCCTCGAACGTTTACTTTTAAGTCCGATTAAGGTCTCTAAAGACTTGTTTTTTCGTACGGATGAAATCCTTATTATGGTGTCTTATAAGGCACCATAGCTAATCTATATGGTGTTCTATAAGACACCTTTACATTGACATATGGCAACCTATAAGACACCATAAGAATATGAAAGTAGCTAAGAAAACCACCATCAACCAGCTAAAAGCCATGGAGAATAAACTTAAGCCATTGAAACAATTGGGAGAACTGCCACGACCTCGTTCGGGTTGGCTAAAGGCGATCCGGGGAGCAATGGGCATGACAACACGTCAGCTTGGTTCACGTCTCGGGACTACTCACCAGACAATCATGCGTCAAGAGGAGAGAGAAATTCTCGGTGCCGTGACTCTTGATTCCCTTGACCGTGCAGCGCGGGCGATGAAGTGTCGTCTTGTCTATGCCATTGTGCCTGAGTCTCAATACGGAAGCTTAGAAGCTATCCTCGATGAACGCGCTCATGCTCTGGCTCGTAGGCTCGCCAAAGGTGTCGACCACAGCATGAAACTGGAAAATCAGGGTGTCGACCGAGTAGAAACAGAAGACCAGATTGAAAGTCTAGCTCAAGAACTCAAATCTAAACTCGATCCCAGGCTTTGGGAGAAATAGACCTTTCTATGATCAAGAAATCATTTCAGTTCGAATATGCACCAGGGGCCACACCACTTGATCCGAACGAGACTAATGGCTTGATCCCAAACTACATATCAACGCAAGCCGAGTTGAACCAACTCGAACAGGCTAACATTCTTGAAGCTAAAGTGTGGGTCACCAGCAAGAATCAAAAGAATTTGCTGACCGATACATTCGTTCGAGAACTTCATAAGCGTATGTTTAAGGATGTCTGGAGATGGGCTGGAAAACCCCGCCTCACAGACAAGTCTATAGGAGTTCCTTGGTCTCAGATTCCTACCGAACTGAATAAACTACTGTCCGACACAGATTATTGGATTAGAAACGGAACTTATCAATGGGATGAGCTAGGAGCCCGATTCCACCATCGTCTGGTCCTTATCCATGCCTTTCCAAATGGTAATGGCAGGCACGCTAGACTGATGACTGATGTATTGCTGGAGTTCCATGGCCACGTGGCCTTCACCTGGGGTGCCAGCCTTGCCTCAGAAGCACTCGAAACTGCCGGAGCGACAAGATCTGAATATATCGAAGCTCTGCGGGAGGCTGACAATCGTAAGATTCACCGACTACTCCGCTTCGTTCGATCAGCTTAGTCAAAACGCACGCCGTTTTGATGGTGAAACCAAACCAAAAGAACAAGTCGCGGTAGAGATGCCGATTGCTCGGCACCCCCCGCACAGATCCGAGCAGGCGCTACTAACGCACTCGGCTCCTGCCTTAGGTAATTGAAGACCCTTTGCTTCATATGACGCCCATTCGCTTCATCAAAGGATAAGGATGATATACTGTCGCAGTTGGTAACCAGTGTCGAATTAATTTAGTCATTCTTTCCCAGGTGATTTTGTGTTTCTGGCTACGACGTTTAAGTGCCTGACACCAGTATCTACCCACCTGAAACCGAAACGATCTTAGTGCTCTCAGATTCATCGGCACTCCATAGTACCGATTGTGCCCTGAGATCACTGAACGTAACCATTTACCCACTAGGGGAACTGGTTCATGCATTCGTTTCCTGAGTTCTATTTTTAATTCTTTCAGCTTTGCAATCATCTTTTTCTTTGACGTAATCCGAATTACCGTGAACCTTCGAAATTCAAAATGGTCTACTAGGAAAAACTTTCCAGATTCCAGTTGCAGAAAAACCGAGGTAGAAAAAACAAAAAGAGAGCAAGAAGAAGAAAAGCAGGAAATAATTGCACAAGCAACAGCGCGGAAAAAAGTACTTAACGCAGAAATAACAGCGGCCAAAGATCAAAAAAAACCACACAAATAGCGTCACAAAAACCTTTTAATGAAGCGAGGGTGAACCTCGCAATTAAAGCGGACCAACAAATTGCAGTAGAACAGGCAAGAACAGCTCAGGAGGAAAAAGAAAAACACGAGAGGATTGCCGAAGCAATAGCCCGGCAAAAAGTAATAGAAGCACAGAGAGCGAGTCTCGTGAGTAAAGCAGACCAACAAATAGCAATAGAAAAAGCAAGAAGAGCGCAAGAAGAAAAAGAAAAACAGGAAATAATTACCCAAGCAATAGCCCGGCAAAAAGTACTTGGCGCAGAGAGGATCAGTCTCGAAAGTAGAGCAGACCAAAAAATAGCGATAGAAAAGGCAAGAAGAGCGCAAGAAGAAGAAAAGCGCCGAGCACAAGCAGATTTAGGACGACAAGCCGAAGCAGATTTGGAGCGACAAACAAAACCGGTGTAGCAAGCCAAAAATAGAAACTCTCCAGGTTTTCATCTTCAAAGTGCAAGCCAACAGAAGGACACTACTGATCTCCAAAATGCGGCTTTGAATGGTAATGTTATGAAAGTACAGGCATTACTCAACCAGGGGGT
The DNA here is from genome assembly GCA_039916675.1 of Bdellovibrionia bacterium. Lineage (GTDB taxonomy): Bacteria > Bdellovibrionota > UBA1018 > UBA1018 > UBA1018 > JBDSKY01. Next base: position 476 of record JBDSKY010000296.1, on the reverse strand, counting down.
CCACCAAGATTCTAAAGGTCGCTTTGACAGGACGCCACTTTTTAGCGCAGCGATTAATGGTCACTCGGCGGTGATTGGCATTTTAACATCGCACGGCGCAAATGTGAATGCGCAGGAGAGGAACGGAGATACTCCTTTGTATCGCGCTGTCCTAGGAGGTCATTCTTCTGCGGTCAATGCTCTGATTGACGCCGGGGCAGACATTCATTTACGAACCTCTCAGTCAGGAAACCCTACACTTCTCCATTTGGCAGCCGAACACGGGCATGCTGATATAGCCGCAAAGTTGACAATGGCAGGTATAGATCCGGAAGATAGACCTAGGGGAAGTGGACATACTGCTCTGAGTTTGGCAACTGCCATGGGCCATTCTAAGGTCGTTTCGGCAATTAAAAAAGCCTCACAGACCCTGCATGACTCACAGGAATGTCGCAACGAAAACCACCCCTAAAAAGCCCTCATTGACGCTTTAAGTT
>JBDSKY010000295.1:0-3582 GCA_039916675.1 Bdellovibrionia bacterium | reverse complement strand
ATCATTCTATTCGCCAGACTCAGCAAAATTACTTTCCCGATAATGTAGTTGGATGTGGCTTGGAAAGCGGTCTTGCTTTTCCAGATTTTGAAAAGATTGCAAATGCCTTTGAGATTCCCTTTCGTCGTATTTCGAATCATTCGGAATTAACTCAGGGCATTGGAGCGGTGATCGGGGCAGAGGGGCCCCAAATCTGTGAGGTGCTTCTGGATTTGGCTCAACAGTTTGCACCCAAGTTGTCATCTCGAAAATTGCCTGATGGGCGTATGATCTCTTGTCCGCTGGAGGATTTGGCTCCGTTTCTTCCTCGTGAGGAATTCCTTTCGAATTTGCTAATCAATCCAGTTGAAGAAAAAATATGAATCTCGAAACTTTTTCGATCAGTCAGCACAAATTTATTACCCCAATCAATCCGGTGGAAACTCAGAATAAATTCAATATCAAATCCGTGCCTAGGTCTTATCCTGTCGTTTTCGATGAAACTGTTGATGTAATGCTTGCTATCAATCGAATTCTGGCGACGAACCCGCTGAATCTTTTATTAATTGATGCCCGAGTTCATGAACTCTATGGAGTTGCTCTTAGTCATCCAGAGAGCAAAACGTTTAAAGCGCCGGCCACCGAAGAGTTCAAAACAATTGATGGAATGTTAAATATTGTGAATTTTATGAGTCTGAACGAGATGACGAAAGGGGAAAAGCTGATTGTTGTCGGAGGCGGAATTATTCAAGATATAGGGGCATTTGCCGCGGTAGTTTACAAGAGAGGGATTCCGTGGGTCTATTTTCCGACCACCCTTTTATCACAGAGTGATAGTTGCATTGGAGGAAAAACAGGATTAAACCACCAGAGTGCTAAAAACCAACTGGCACTCTTTTCCGCTCCCTCAGAAGTTATCATCAATCCCGGCTTCCTGAAAACTCTTGCTTTGCCGGATATTCAATCTGGTATGGGAGAGATTTTAAAGCTCCATATCATTGGTGGGAGAGGGTTTTTAGATCACTACATTAAGTACCAACCAGAACCAGGAAAGATTCCTAGCGCGAGAGCTACTAAAGAATTGGTTTTAGGGGCATTAGCAGTAAAAAAAGTAGTAATTGAAAGAGACGAATTTGAATTGGACCTCAGGCGGAGCCTCAATTACGGACATACTTTTGGCCATGCAGTAGAGATTCTCTCGAACTATCAAATTCCCCACGGTCAGGCCGTTACTGTGGGGATGATCTTGGTAAATGAACTTAGCTTCAGGCTAAATTTTCTATCTAAGGCAAATCGTGATCAGATTAGAGAATTGGCATTTAAGCTTCTGGATCCCTCGGTTTTAGATATTATGAAATCTCTTAAAATCGAAGGCCTATTTCAACTCTTAAAAAAGGACAAAAAGACTAGAGGGAGCAAGGTTAACTTTATTTTTTTGTATGACCTGGGGGATGTGCGCTTTTTCCAAATGGAACTCGACGAGAAATTAATTGGCGACGTCACTCTCATTTTACATGAAATTTTCCAATGAACTGGCGCTTGCTAATCCCGCCTTTTAACTAATACTTTGAAGAGAAGTAGAATGGTTGTGATGAGCGTGACCATCACTGGACTGGTCTGAAATGATTAGAAAGCTAAATAAGGTTAGTATCAATGGGTTTAAAAGACTTCCCACCCAAATAGAGTCAGGGCCTTCTCCGGCAATAATCCAAAAAGTTTTCGGAACGATCATGAGTCCGAATAGTGTCGCGTATATGAGATCAAATCGACTTTGATCCTTCGAAGTTATAAACGCCATTATGGGAATTAAAATGAAGATCAGTTTGTAGTCATAAGACACATGGGGTAGTAGAAAAGTTGAAAAAACTATTAAACTGATCTGTTTCCAAAATACTCGCTGATACTTAAATAAATAGATAATCAGCAATACCGTAAGCACGGCTCCCGCAATATAAAATCCAACGACTTCTAGAGCAAAATTTGGGTTAGAATTTGGAAAAAAAAGTCTGGGAAAAAATAGCGGGTGAAAAGCTTATAGACATTAAAATAGCTAGTAGCAAACTGGATTCCTTGATTGGACATTATGTAGTTTTTTTGAAAAAATCCTAGGTTGGAGGAGAGTAGATTTAGGTTCTCCGTAATAGTATTCGGCAAAATCAGTAAAGAAAGTATTGTTTCCACGACGACCAAGGCAAAAGTTAAAATGACTGGTTTTACCTTCCCTTTCAAAAGAAAAAGTAATCCAAAAATTCCCGGATACCCTTTCATTGAAATGGCCAAGGAGAGAAAAAATGCGCTATTTATCATCTCGGATTTCCGCCATTTTTGAACGAACATACAACTGAAAATGAACACGAAAAGGTCCAGGTTACCCCGATCCAAGCAGAAGAGTAACGGATAAGAAGTTGCAGTGAGTAATAGCGTCGCAAGTGCCCTTTGGGTTTTGGGAATAAATTTTAGTCCATTCCAACAGTAAAGTACGATAAAAATAAAGCCCAAGCTGAAGAGAAAATAGAATGAAGTAATGGCATTGAATTTCGTAAAGGGGGTTAGTAATACGTAAGTGAGGGGGAAATAAACACTGAATCGCGATCCATATGAATTCCCAGTATTTACGGCATCCAAAGTGTTAGTAAAATCTTTGAAATGGTCAGCGGGGTTGAATAGGAAAGAGTTGTAAGGGTAGCCGTTGCCTAAATAGTGACTTTGAAAATGATGGAAGAATATTGCCGCCAAAAATCCAGTTAAACTAATTAGACAAATTGTCCAAAGGCGTTCCGCTGCGGGTAACCTGTAATTGAAAAAGTTTTGCTTCATAGCTTTTTTCTCTGCTGAATAGCTTTTTCGAGTTGTTCAAGCATATAATCCAGTTGATGGTTGTCGATGGATGGATGGATACCGATCCAAAAAGTCTGGTTCATAATTGTATCTGTAGCGGTAAGTTCACCGTGTATGCGGTATGGCACTGATTTATAAGCGGGCTGTTTCGTGAGGTTTCCGCCGAATAAGAGCCGAGTTCCTATTTTTTTACTTTCGAGAAACGAAGTGATCGCTTCCCGATTAATTCCTTTTTCGCAATGTAAGGCAAAGCCAAACCAGCTTGGAACGGTGGATGGTGTGGGTTCAATCGGGGTTAATTTTCCCTGCAGAACTGAAGAGGATCTAATTTGCTCATACAAATACTTCCAGTTTCTTCGCCTTATGGAAATAAAATGTTCCGCTTTTTTTAGCTGAGATACTCCAAGGGCGGCTTGCATATCTGTCACCTTTAAATTGTAACCGATATGAGTGTATGTATATTTGTGATCATATCCACAGGGTAGGGTGCCGAGCTGCCATTCGAAACGTTTACCGCAGGTATTGTCTTTTCCCGGGTCACACCAGCAATCTCGCCCCCAGTCCCTGATGCTTGCAGCAATTCGGCGAAATTGAGCCGACTTGCTCATCACCGCTCCTCCTTCCCCCATTGTTATATGGTGAGCAGGATAAAAACTAACGGTGGCAAATTCGCCAAAGGAACCTACAGGCGTGTTTTCGATGGTAGATCCTAATGCATCGCAGCAATCTTCAATAAGATAGAGTCCCTCTTTCTTACACCACTCC
>JBDSKY010000294.1:0-4746 GCA_039916675.1 Bdellovibrionia bacterium | reverse complement strand
GTAGTAATCCAAAATCGATCGTATTTCAGAAAAAAGTCCTTTGATATTGCGACAAAAACACCATAGGTCAGGGTACTTGCCAGGGTGAGTAAATCGCCGAACAAAGTAGAATTGGCCAGTTTAATCTTTTCTGCACCACTCAGGATTAAAACACCGCAAAACGATACAAAAAATCCCGACACTCTCAAAGGGGTAGCTTTTTCACGCCCCATCAAAATAACCGTCAGCAAGGTAATTAGAGGGTTGAGGGTATTTAAAATCGCGCTATTCGTCGAGGTCGTGTACTTCAGCCCAACCAAGAAGAAGACTTGAGTTAGGACCCCCCCCAAAAGGGAAAGCCAAATCAAAGGTATAAAAAATTTCCGGTCAAACTTAGGATGAGGCCTCTTCATGGATACCGTAATTAAATACATGAAAAGTGCGGTCAGTCCTGCCCTCATCCAAGCCCAGATTAAAGGAGGAAACTCATCCACCAAAACTTTGGACAAAATATACCCCACTGCAAAAACGATTTGGAGCGCCAATAATCCGACGATAACCAACCTTGCGGACGGAGTAGGGAAAGGAAGGAGCTGAGAAGTAGCCGATTTGGAATTCAATTTAATCCTCGATTTTAAGACTGGTACTCATGTAAACTAACTGTAACAATTTGTAAAATACCTTGAGGGCATTTTGTTACAGAAAACAAAAAATATATTAGATTGTGTAAAGGGGATCTCTTTTGGAGCGAGTTTAACAGGGATAGGCATATTCCTTTTTAATTCTTGTGGACCGAAACCAACCATCCCGACAGAAATTTCGTCACTTCTTGATCCCCTCTTAAATAACGGAATTGCAGTAAGTACCGCCGGTACAGTCACTGACACCTCATTTTATGTAGCTCTAGTCCCCACCCTTCCTGGCTCATACAAAATCCATGCTACCGACACGTCCCTTCCTGACCCCACTGTCGGGCTCTTTACTAAGCCTTGTCAAATTTTACCAACTACTCTCAATACATCTCCGGATGCCGATATTAAATGCATTGTGGAAGGCGAAGAATTAGACCTCTGGTTCAATGGGATGGAGCTCAATTATAATATCCCGCCCGCACTTTGCTCCTATTTCACAGTCGACTCCTATTATTACTATGCGGCACAACCTGGAAAAGGCCCCACTGCAACCAGTTATACAATTCAACTGGATGGAACTACCACTAATACCAGCCCAGCTTATCCTGTGACTTCGGACGGAAAGCCCGCCTGTAAATATAATTATGAGGGTCGCAATTGTTGCGAGGGAAAATACGTTGCGACGGTAAGTACCGTGCAACCCGCGCCCTCTCCAGCAATCACCTCTACTATTAGTGGAGATTGGGGTGGCAAGGCCTCCAACTGTCTAAGTGGACCTGCACTCGACTTTGGCAGCAAAGGCACCACCGGGTATCCACAAGGTACCATCGCCTTGGTAGAAGGTAAGGGCGCAAATGGTGTCCTCAAAATAACGGCCCCCGCTAAGAAGAGCCTAAAGAGTAACATCTATGTAGCAAATTACTTTGATCCTGCACCTTTACCGACGCCGAAAATGCCTACAGCAATGGCCGCCCAAGCTGGAGGGTTTGGCGCGACTTCTCCTTACTACAAGTTCTCCTGCCTGGATCGCGCTTTTGATATTCGAGCGAGAATCAGGGTTCAAATACGAGAATGGAACGAAGTAAGTGAGTTTGAAAAAAGCAATTCAGGCGACCCTAATACCGGCCAACATGGGGTTTTCTTCGATGGGGAAGCTTATGATTTCTCCAGCGTGGATTATAATCCCGGTTTTAACAATGGATACCCTGTGAACAGACTCCTCGACTGGGATGACCTTGAGTTTTTCTCCCTTTCCTATCCCGCTACGTCCGCAACTGCTCTTAAAGGATATTACCCAGGCGGGGCGTATCCACAATCCAACGAATAGGAATTAAAGCTGTAATTTACTCCATCGCAGTAACGCGATTACGACCACCCGCTTTAGAAGCATAAAGGGCCTTGTCAGCGGCCTTTAACAATGTGTTAGAAGATTCAACTCCGGCACGAAGCTCAGAAACTCCTAGACTCATGGTCACCGGCAATCTCTTACCTTCGTAAATAAAGGCGTGAGACTCAACCGAAGCTCTTATTCGCTCAGAAAGTTCGATTGCGACTTTAATTGCAGTATTGGCTAGGAGGATTACGAATTCTTCCCCCCCATATCTTGCGAAGATATCCTTGGGTCGGATCTGACTTGTGCGTATTAAACTCGTAATTTCTTTCAAAACAAAATCGCCCGCATCGTGGCCATAGGTATCATTTATTTTTTTAAAGTGATCTAGATCAAAAAACACTAGGCTCAAATCCGTATGTAAAGCTTTGGCGCGCTTAAACTCCGCATCCAAGGCCTCTATTAGATAGCCTTTATTATAAATTTTGGTCATCGGATCGGTATGAGCTGCGGAACCTAGATTTCCATAAAAAAGGATTTCCAGCTCCCCGGCGGGCAAAAACTTAAAGATGGAATTCCCAACCTTAACCATATCTTCTTTGGCAAGGCTTACTGACTGGCCAGAATCTACCTTCTTATCGTTGACATAAGTCCCGTTAGATGAGCCCAGATCAGTAAGGATGACCTTTCCGTCTGCCTTCGTAATTTTGGCATGTTTACGAGAAATACTTTGGTCAGCTACACTAATCTCCGCCGCAGGGTCCCGGCCAATAATCATCTCTGCTTGCGTCAGAAAAAATCGGCTTCCCTGAGGCGTACCCCGTATAATAATGAGACAGGCATCCTGCTCTTTAGCTTTCTGAAGCTCTGCATTAAGAGTAGAGGAATCTCCTCGATTTAAGACCGTTGTTTTATCCGTAGGATCATCTGTAGAATCTGGAGGACATACCATGGTCATTTAAGAGTAAATGAGGCTCCCCTACACGTCAATCCTGTAAATTCAGCTTGGCGAACTAAGCGCCTGTTGAATATAGACCTTACCCTCTTCCACTCCAGGCTGATCAAAAGGATTAATATCCCAGATCTCGCCCGTAAAAGCAGTCAAAACAGAATACATGTAATATAAAGCTCCCATCGCTCTCTCGTCCAAACTATCAATGCGAATCGTCAAATTAGGTCGCATTTGTTTGGCGAGAACCAAAGCGATTGCTCGTTGTTCAATGCCTAAAAGTTCGTGAAGCGTATGACCTTCCAACTGTTTTAAAGTCGGGTACGCTTTCCACTGTTTTCCAGCTGGCAATTTTGGAATGACTACTTCATCTTCAACCTTATCGACTGTGATAAAAGTCGTGACCTTATCGTCCGGACCATCTCTTAATAACTGAAGAATACTATGTTGATCCACTGCCCCTACCGCAGCAATAGGAGTAAAACCCTTGCCATTTTTCCCTAAACTCTCACCCCATAGCTGAACAAACCACGTTCCAAAAAGGCGAAGTCGAGTCGAATAAGGCATACAAATGTGAATGGACCTTTTCGGATATTGACGAACAAGGTCACTGCCTAGGATAAAGATCGGATTTTTTTCCAAAGGCCCTTTTTCAATATAGTCTTTTACCTGCTTCGCACCACCGAGAAAAGCCTCCGCTGAGAGACCGGCAAGGCACGCTGGAAAAAGTCCAACAGGTGAGAATATGCTAAACCTCCCTCCAATTGAGGGAGGAATAGGAAGCGTTTGAATATTTTCATCAATCGCGAACTGTCTAAGATCTCCTTTGACCGGATCAGTAATAATCACCACATGAGATTTCCAACGATCCCGTCCTAACCAATTTAAAGCCAAAAGGGTTTGAGACACAGTCTCAAAGGTCGTCCCGGATTTACTAACACTAACAACCAAAGTTGATTCGGGTCTGAGTTGGCTGATCGTGGCTTTCCATTCCAAAGGATCTGGATTCTCGACAAAATGAAAGCGAAGTCGAGTCAAACATTTTTCACGAAGCGCCCCGAGCAAACTTATAGGTCCTAAAGCACTGCCACCTATCCCTAAAAACAAGCAATCCTGAATCTGGTGGTTCCCCAAAATACTTAGAGCCAGAGTCTGACATTCCTGGATATGGGATAATTCTGGATTTACGGGAGCTTCGTAAAATCCTACTTCTCCGCTCTGGAAGCGGGATTTAAGTCTCGTCCAGCTTTCCGTGAAACTCTCAGAATCATAGGTGTGTCTGCCCAACATCTGTGTCCAGTCTAAAGTGATTGGAGCACTCCCAAGTCGCGCCGCGGTTACTGCCATAAACTACCTCGCCTTTTGAATTCAGAAATGAGTTAAAATCTATTGAGTTAAATTTCGCCCTATTATCAACCTTTGGATCTGATTGGTTCCTTCGACGATTTGCAGGACTTTCGCTTCCCTCATATACCTTTCGACTGGAAAATCCTGAGTATATCCTGCACCACCCAAAACCTGCACTGCGTCGGTCGTTACCTTCATCGCCATATCTGTTGCAAACAACTTGGCCATAGCTGCTTCCTGACTGTAAGGCAAGTTTTGATCCCTTAACCAAGCGGCACGATAAACCAAAAGTCTTGCAGCATCAAGCTGAGTGGCCATATCAGCCAAGAGAAATCCCACGCCTTGAAAATGAGAAATCGGCTTTCCGAACTGTTCTCGCTCTTTAGAATGATTGATAGCAACTTGAAGAGCACTTTGAGCAATCCCTACGGCGCTTGCTCCGATTGTAATTCGCCCGCTATCTAGTGCAGACATTGCTATTTTAAAGCCGTCCCCTTCTTTCGAAAGAA
>JBDSKY010000293.1:0-2914 GCA_039916675.1 Bdellovibrionia bacterium | reverse complement strand
GACTCCTGAATTTTCGCTAAAGCCTTGATGCGATCCATTGCCCTCCGGTTCTTGTTTTGGATCGACTTCTCAGACGTTGCTTTTGGTTTTATTATCATTTCGTCGCTTTTGGCGATTGGCGGGGCCTTAGCCTTGAGTCGAATGGCGTCTTGTTCTGCCTGCTTCAAAATTTTTGAAATATCTTGAGTTATCTGAGTCTGGGCGGTAGCTACGAGATCCTTTTTTAGGACGTTCGGGAGTTCGACCAGGTCAACTTTGAGAACCGGGACATACGGCGAAATATTACCTGGAAAAATAAAGATTTTCGCAAAAGCGAAAGAGAAGAGCAAGGCGTGACCGATAAGGGACCGCTTAAGACCGAAAAGGGACGGCTTAAAACCGAAATGGGGAGAGGGCCTGAAGCGGTCTTTCTCGGAACTCAGATTTAAATTTGGGAGAGTGGCATTATCTTTCATTGGAAAAGTTATAACCTCGCTTGAGAATCTCCGGGTTGAGTTGCCAGTCCAACACGATTAATTCCAGCTTTCTTGACCTCTCCCATGACGCGAGCGACATATCCGTAATTTACATTTTGATCAGCTTGGATGACAACCTCAATCTTAGGCTTTGCTGCGACGATAGCCTCAAGCTTGGTTCGGAGTGTGCCACTTTGGACAGGACGGTTGGCGATCAATATTTGGCGCGATTTATCCACGACCAAAATCAGCTGATCCGGAATTTCGTCGAGTGTACCTGCATTGGCCTTTGGTAAATCTACATGTATTCCTTGCTGCATCAAAGGCGCCGAAATCATAAAAATAATGAGAAGTACCAGCATCACGTCGACCAACGGGGTTACGTTTATTTCAGAGAGGGTGGTTTGAGAGGTTCTGGCTGTGTTCCTTTGATTTCCGGGCCTTCGCCCTTCTACATTCACGATGAACCCCCTTTTTTTGAAGAACTTCGCTGAATAATATTTAGAAAGTCTTGGCTAAAGCTTTCGATATCCAATGCTACTTTCTTTACTTCTCCGACAAAATAATTGTATGCCACAACTGCTGGAATTGCAGCGCCGATTCCGGTTGCAGTGGTGATCAAGGCTTCCGAAATGCCCGGAGCCACCACCGCTAGATTAGCGGATCCTGTTGCAGCGATACTATGGAAAGAATTCATAATCCCCCATACGGTTCCGAATAAGCCGACGAAAGGGGCAGCACTTGCCGTTGTAGCGAGCCAACTCAAGTGGTTTTCTAGTTCTGAGATTTGCTCGTTTGAAGCTCTGATAAGCGCTCTTTGGATGTTATCGATTTTTTCGAATCCAGAAACTAATGCAGGTTCCAAGGCAGAGAATCTTCGAAGTTCTCTCATGCCGGATTTGAAAACAATCGCAATGGGTGAATCAGGGAATTTTTCGCTTTTGGTCACAATGTCGTCGACGTTTTTGCCGTTCCAAAAGATGGCATTAAACTTCGCATTTTGATTTTGTGCGATCTTGAGTTTCTTCCATTTGGAAATAATAATGGACCAGCAGACAATGGAGGCTGCCAGCAGTATTAGAAGGACTAGTTTCGCGACAAATCCAGTTTCGGTGATCAAGCTCATGACGCTCATATGGGGACCTTTTCACTTTCGGCTAAGTCTTTGTTTTTCGAATAAGTATGTTACGACTTATATCGAGAATTAAGACAAGCTGAAAGATGAAACTGGATAAAGGTCCTCCTGCTCCTCCAGATAGAAATCGTACCAAAAGGATTAAGTGTTCCTGAGTGAGCCCGGCCATTCCAGCCGTTATCCCTGAATGATGCTCAAAAAAGGAGGAATCATATCTTATGAGCAGAAGGCCGGAAAAATCGTTGCCAAAAATCGGTAGACTTAAAACAGGCTGAAGGACAATAAGAATCGCGGCCCAAAAGCCTGCCCCATGCGCAAACTGGCCTCTGTTGCTTAGGTCCTTATTTAAAGAGCGATAGAAAAGGCAGATCGAAATCAAGTATAAAGTGACAAGCTGCATTAATCCCAAGTCGAACTGAAGAATTTTGATGCCGCAGTAAAGAAGGGCCGTCAAAACAGCTAGGCCCAGCTCGGGCATTTTCTCCTTAAGGGGCTGGTATATTTTATAATGAAAAATATATTCTTCGCAGTAGGCCAAAATACCCAGAGCGGACATTCGTAAAACTACATTGGCTAATTCAAGAGGCGCTTCATCAAACTGAATAAAATAGCCGAGGTACTTGTAAATCCCGATTAGAAGAAAAAAGAAGACAATGCCCCCGGCAAATACTGCACCTCGGATAAAACCCGGCAAAAATTTCTTCTCGATCCGATCTCGTGTGAAAAGGTGAGTTAAAGGAATATTAGTGATCGGATTTAGCCAATAAAGAAGCCCCACAAAAAGCAGGGAAGAGAGGCCCATGAGGCTGACTTCATTGGAGCTAAAGGCATCACTGATGTCTTGAAAACGAGCGGTCGGAGAAATCGTGAAATACGTAATAAACGTCAGTGCTAATAGACGAAATCCCAGGACCCAAACAGCATACAGGGAAAAAAATGCCAGGGCTCGACACAGCCAGCTATAGCGTGGAAGAGATTTTTTAAATCGGTAATAAAGATTAAATTGTGACATTCTATTTAAATAAGGTAATTTGTCGCCATAAATCTGTCAAGCAGGGCTATTTGACAGTGATGTTTTTGAAAATTGTTACCTTAACGTTATTTATGATATCCTAGCTCTTGGGGGAATTATGGTCAACTTGGTGGGTGTTTCAAAATGGTATGCTGGTCAGACGCATGTTTTAGATCAAGTGCAGCTTGATCTAAAAAAAGGAGATTTCCTCTATGTAGTAGGGGGAACCGGAGCGGGCAAATCTTCCTTATTGCGAATGCTTGCGACTCAGGAATTCCCTTCCTTAGGAGCTCTTTCACTTTTTGGCTATAA